>CAJMON010000020.1 GCA_905214955.1 uncultured bacterium | reverse complement strand
CTGCGACCTCCTGGTCCCAAACCAGGCGCTCTAGCCAAGCTGAGCCACACCCCGGTGTGTTGTCCCGTTCTCTCTGACGCAAGATAGATTATATTATAACTTTCTCCGGTTGTCAACAACTTTTTTTAAATTTTTTCAATTTTTTCAAAAATCAGATTTTCGTGTATATTTCTTTGAACATCCCGGATGGCAGCCCTGAAAGAACCATGCCTGCATAGGCAAATTCATAAATATCAGACAGGCTAGACCGTATGAGTAAGAAGGGGCAACCCGAATTATGAATACGGCAGCATGTCCGTTTCGGACGTTACAGATACTTGATCGTAAAGTGTGCCTCACCCTCTTTGTCCAGTTCCATGACAATGTAGCTTGGGCGGCGTCCTTCCTGTCTGGGATAGGAAAGGCTTCCCGGATTTAACAGCGTCACTTCGCCGTCGCTTTCCAGATACGGCCTGTGGGTGTGGCCGAACATGGCAATGTCCACGCCTCTGGACACTGCCTGCCGGTACAGCTCCTGGGTATCCAAAGAAACATAATAATAATGTCCGTGGGTGATCAGCACATGGTAATGTCCCAGCATAAACTCCTCTTCTCTTGGAAGCTCACAGAAAAAGTCATTGTTTCCGCTGACGATATTGCAGGGACATTCTGCGATCTGCTCAATGTAATCTTCGCTGCCTTCCACGTCCCCTAAGTGAATCAGCCGGTTGATGGGCTTTTCAATTTCAAGGACACGTTCTAAATTTTCGTCATGCCCATGGGTATCACTGACAATCAGAATTTTCATACCATCACGCCTCCTTAAGGATTTCCCGCAGCTGCTCTTTGATGGCACGAAGGGCCTTTCCTCTGTGGCTTAATTCATTTTTCTTCTCCGGTGACAGTTCTGCTGTGCTGCAGCCATACTCCGGAAGCCAGAAAATCGGATCGTATCCAAATCCGTTTTCTCCGCTGATGCCATGGCCGATGATTCCTTCAATGGTTCCTCTGGTGGTGAGCTTTCTTCCATCTGGCAGCGCTGCGCAGATAGCACATACAAACCGTGCCGTCCGTTTTTCATCCGGCACGCCCTCTAAGCGACCTAACAGATTCTGGTTTTTGATGTCATAGGAGGTATCTTCTCCCATGTACCGTGCAGAATAAATTCCCGGCTCTCCGCCCAAATAATCAATCTCCAGGCCGGAATCATCTGCCAGTACAATGGCTCCTGTAAGATCCCGGATCGTTTCTGCCTTGATGGCTGCATTTTCTTCAAATGTCTTTCCATCTTCCACAATGTCAGCGGAAACGCCCGCTTCTTTCATCGAAAGCACCGGTACCCCAAGATCTGCCAAAATCATGCGGATCTCTTTCATTTTTCCTTCATTTCCTGTTGCAAAAATGATTCGTTTTTCCATTTTTTCTCTCCCTTGTTATTCCTCTTCTAGAAGTTTGGTGTATGCCTTTAAGCAGACATTGCATCCATAGGCATCTTCTGTTCTGGTCCAGCTGTATCCATACTGGCTTACATAGCCCTGCCCGTCTGAAATATCCAGGCTTGCTGTATTTTCATCTGCCTGATATTCTGCAGCCACCGGATACCCGGCATCTGCCGTAGTAATTTTCACAATCACCGCAAAGGTGGTTCCTGCCAGAAGTTCCGCAGGTTCCTCCAGATCAATCGTATAATACCCTGCCTGCTCTACGTGCCCTGTTCGGGCTGCATCCCAGACAACCAGGGAAGTGGTATCCTCAAAAGGAACCGCTGTATACACTTCGTAGGAGGTATCCTTTCCTGTGGCATAAAATCCCACTGCCGAAAGCTCCTCATCATTTTTCGCAGTATACACATTGGCAAAATAGCAGTCTTCTGTGCCATAACCGATCTGTCCCACCCAGCCGCACAGGTCTGTCTGGTAAATCCTGCTGTAATTGTCTGTATCCTGTATATTTGCGTAGGATACACAGGTTTCTGCAATCCGGCTGTCTTCATAGGATACGTAGAAAATTCCATCTTCCCCAAAATTTTCTCCCCAGCTGTTCTGGCAGATCCATGCCCCATTTTCGCTGACTTCCCCGGCAAAGGCCTCTGCTGGAAATACATCATCCCAGCCAATCACCAGAATGTCATGATTGGCGGATGCTTCTCCCATATAACAGTAGGACGCTTCCGTTTTGTCATACCAGGGCGAATTGGTCATTCCCGTATTCGGGTCCACATACACGGACGCCTGGACGGCTCCATACTTGTAAATTTCCCGTTTGATCTCATCCGGGCTGGCACTTTTTAACAGATGCATCTCCTGCACATGCTTCACTGCCTGAAGGCCCTCCGGGGAATAGCCGTCCCCGTAAGGATCGTCCGCTTCGGTCACCGGTCCTGTCCAGGATGCCAGATAGGCCATTGCCATGGGATAGGCCCCCCCGTCATTCTGATTTTTCTCATATCCGTTCTGCATGGATATATGGTCTGCTGAAAAGCTCCAGGTCTCTTCTGGAAGCAGTGCTGCTTCCAGTGCCGAAGTCGCCGCCAGTGCCCAGCAGGTGCCCAGTTTTCCCTGGTTTTTCACTGCAGGCGCACGTCCCACATCCCGGCTGTCGTACCTTTCCGGCAGCGCACCATACCCTCTTGTGGTCTCATCAGCCAGCGTCTCTTTCTGGGAGCTGCCCCGCGTCCGCTTTCTTGTAAATTCCACTGCCATTTTTTGAAGCTGGGGACTGTAGATCTGGCAGATCAGCACAGCCGTCAGCATCAGAATCAGAGATCTGAGAAAATTTTCCAGTTTTTTTATAACGTCTCCTCCTTTGACTCCTGCCTGCGGGGCGGTTTGGGTCCTGGGAACATGTAGAAGTAGGTTTTCATCATACCATTATAAATCTTCCGGTTCTTTGCCGCTTTCTTTCCAATGCAACGTTCTGCATCTTCATAGCCGGTAATCACATACTCGGACCAGGAATCCAGTCTGGAAAAAGCTTCTCCAATCTCCTTATACAATGCCGGCATGGCTGCCTTGTCTTCCAGACGCTCTCCATACGGGGGATTGGTGATGACAAAACCGTATTTTTTGGGATGGTTTAACTGACTCACCGGACGCTGCTGAAAGTGGATCAGCTGCTCCACACCTGCCAGTTTTGCATTTTCTCTGGCTGCCTTTACGATCTCTCCGTCCAGGTCGTAGCCCTGGATATCCGTCTCAATATTGGTATTTACCCGCTCTCTTGCTTCATCCATGGCATAATACCAGTATTTTCTTGGAATCAGATCCTTCCAGTCTTCTGCCAGGAAGGAACGGTTCATGCCCGGCGCAATGCCCGCTGCAATCATGGCCGCTTCAATGGGGAAGGTGCCGCTTCCGCAGAAAGGATCCACCAGAATCCGGTCTTTTTTCCAGGGTGTCAGGAGGATCAGAGCCGCCGCCAGGGTTTCGGTAATGGGGGCTTTGGCGGTTAATTGCCGATATCCCCGTTTATGCAGTGAAACTCCGGAGGTATCCAGCCCGATCACGGCCTCATCTTTCATAAATGCCACCCGCAGAGGAAAGGAGGCTCCGGTTTCCGGAAACCATTCCTGATGGTACACCCCTTTTAAACGTTCCACAATGGCTTTTTTCATAATGGACTGAATGTCTGAAGGGCTGAACAGCTTGCTTTTTACGGAATTGGCCTTTGCCACCCAGAACTTTCCATCTGCTGGAATATACTCTTCCCATGGAAGGTCTCTGGTTTTCTCAAACAGCTCATCAAAGGTCACTGCGTGGACTCTGCCAATCTGGATCAGAATCCGCTCTGTGGTGCGAAGGAAAATGTTGGCATAGGCCACTGCTTCCTCATCTCCTATAAAAGTGACACGGCCGTCTTCCACCCGGCTGATCTCATAGCCCAGATCCTGAATTTCCCGTTTTAACACTGCTTCCATGCCAAAATGGCAGGGTGCAATCAATTCCAATTTTCTCATGCTTTTTCTGCCGCTGTCTCTTCCAAGCGTATCTCCTTTATTTTATTTCCTTCAAAATCCCACACAATAAAAGATCCGTTGTCCAGAATTCCGTAGGTAGGCGGATTTCCCTCTTTGGGAATGGAAACGCTGCCGGGATTCAGTAAGATGTATCCTTCCCTCTGTTCTGCTTTCAATACATGGGTATGTCCGTGCAGAAGGATGTCCCCTTCTTTCATGGGCGGAAGGTGGTTTTCATTATAAACATGTCCATGGGTTGCGTAGATGGCATGGCTGCCAAGAGCCAGAATGCAGTAATCTGCCATCACCGGAAACTCCAGCACCATCTGGTCTACCTCTGCCTCGCAGTTCCCCCGCACTGCATAAATCTCCTGCTTTAACGGGTTTAACATGGCAATGACTTCCTTGGGTGCATACTCTTTTGGAAGGTCATTTCTGGGTCCATGGTAAAGAATATCTCCTAAAAGCAGCAGTCTGTCTGCCTTGCTTTCTTTGTATGCTTCCAGCATTTTTCTGCAGTAAAATGCTGATCCATGAATATCTGATGCGACAAAAATTTTCATCGTATTCCTCCATTGTTTTCTCTTAAAGTTCTCTCCTATCATATTAATGCCAGGCGCTTTGCTCTGTCAACGTTTTTGTTGACAATGGCAGACAGCCTGCGCTGTCTGCCGCTGCCTGAAGTCTAATTCTTTAATGGAAAATTTCCAGTTTTTTTCCACGGTAGGATCGGATGCCGCCAATAACCGTTTTCACCTTACAGCCTTTTTTTGCCAGTTCCCTGGCGGCGGCCATGCTGGTGGCACCTCTGTCGCAGTAGAGAATCAACGTCTTTTCTCTTGGAAAACGGCAGCAGTCCGACAGATATTGATAAGGAATGTTGACAGCGCCACGGATGTGGCTCTGCTGATATTCTTCCGGCGGGCGTACATCAATCAGGAAGGTATCCTGCCTGTCAGTATACCTATCCAGCTCTTTGGCAGGTATCATTTCAAAATTCATGCGGACACACTCCTTCCCACTATTATCTTATGCACGCCCTTTGTTTTTTGAGCGCAGAAACGCCGGCAGGTGTGATTCCCGCCGGCATTCCCGAATTCTTCTCTTACTCGGTGTAGGAAGATTTGGTACAGTTTTTCGAATCTTTTTCCCAGGTATTTTCGGATCTTTCGGATTCTTTGTCTGTCATTTTGTTCCTGGACGTTGTATCATATGCATCCTGCATATTGTCTGATACGCGGTTCTTTGCTTTGGTTTCTGAAGAATTTCTGCTGTTCTTTGCCATTTGTACTGCCTCCCGAAAACTTCCTGTCAGAGAAATTCTGACAGGTACCTTTTGGCTACAGTCAGTAGTATGGACCGTTTTCTTCTTTTTTATTCCGCTTCTTTTAAAAAGTTTTCCACTTTCTTGTAATCTCCAAGAAACTGTACCCCCTGCATTCCGGCTTTTTTCGCACCTTCTACATTGTCCATACGGTCATCCACAAACAGGCACTCTTCCGGGTTCAGACCGTAGGTTTCCATGAGAAGCTGGTAGATCCGCACATCCGGCTTTACAATATGCACGTCTGCGGAAACCAGTTTTCCATCAAAATAGGAAAACGGCACAAAGTCTGGAAAATAGTCATAAATGGTAAAATCCGCATTAGACAGCAAATACAGATGATACCCTTTTTCTTTCAGTCCATCGCAGAAAGCCTTTGCTCCAGGCAGAGGCTTCATGCACATCATCCAATGATCCACACAGTTTCTAAGAGCTGTATGAAGCCTTTCCGGAACCCGCCTGCTGACTCCGTCATACCTTTCTGCATTGGTGATCACACCCAGGTCACCCTGCGCCCATTCTGGTCCCTGAAACAGTTCCTTACGGATCAGGTCCCGGTCTTTTTCATCCTCCACATAGGCCTGCAGGCACACATTTGGATCATAGTTTAACAGTACATTTCCCATATCCAATACAATATTTTTGATCATCGTTTTCTCCTATCATCTTATGAAATTCTTCCATTTTCCATTTCATACACCACATCTGCCACCTGCATGGTAGAAGTTCTGTGGGACACCAGTACCACTGTCTTGGTTTTTGCCGATTCTTTCAGCGATTTTAAGATTATACCCTCATTCAGAGAATCCAGATTGCTGGTAGGCTCATCCATGAGAACCAGGCTTCCGGTGTCATGCAGGAACGCTCTTGCAATGCCAATACGCTGTTTTTCGCCTCCGGATAAGGTATCTCCCAGCTCTCCCACTTCTGTGTCATAGCCCTTGGGCAGGGTCATGATAAATTCATGAAGGGATGCCTTCTTTGCTGCTTCCATAATCTCTTTCCTGGATGCCCCCGGTTTTGCCACTGCAATGTTGTTGGCAATGGAATCATGAAACAGTTGGGTTTCCTGGGTAACATAACTTTCCATATCCCGCAGCTTTCTGGTAGGAATGGTCATTACCGCTCTGCCGTCCACCTGGATTTCTCCTTTCTGGACATCCCAGAAACGCATGAGCAGCTTTAGCAGGGTGGATTTTCCGCAGCCGCTGGGGCCATGGATGCCAGTGATTTTTCCAGGTTCCAGATTAATGGAATAGTCATTTAAGATCGTTTCCTCTCCATAAGAAAAGGTCACGTTTTCTGCCGCTGCTCCGGTAAATGGAGCCGGATTTTTGGTTCCTTCTCCTCCGATTTCCTCTACCATGGGTGTTTCCTCTAAGAGAGACAGGACACGCTCTCCACTTGCCAGTGTCTGGTTTAAATTGTTGGAAAGACTGGATAGTGCCGCTGTAGAGCCAAAGGAACCCATCATGGCTGCCGTGCAGGCCAGCACACCGCCAAAGTCCATGCTTTCTCTCTGATACAGGGAAATGGTCAGTCCCAGCATTCCAAAGGATGCAAGAAGCATCACCAGATTGGTGGCAGATCTCTGATTTCCTTCTAGATGGCTTAACGTCTCCTGCATTCCGGCAAGCTCTCCGGAGCGCGTGGTCATCTGTTTTTTCCGCGCTTCTCCCTGGCCGTACTGAATGGTCTCGTCCAAACCACGCAGGGAATCCAGCACAAAGCTGTTTAATTCTCCAAAGGCTGTCCGGAACTCCATACCCTTCTCACCGCCTTTTCTTCCATTCCAGAGGGGGATCAACACCCCTGTCACAAGATAGGCCGCGCAGGCCCAGACTCCTGCAGCCACATGATAATGGCCGATAAAGCCCACCATAATGGCACTTGTCAGCACTGCAATAGCAATTGGGGAAATCGTGTGAGCATAAAAAACTTCCAGAAGTTCAATATCTGTTGTCAGAATGGAAATCAGGTTTCCTTTGTCTTTTCCCTCCAGTTTTGCAGGGCAGAGCTTCCGAAGTGCCGCAAACACTTTATGGCGGATAATCGCCAGCAGTTTAAAAGCAATAAAATGGTTGCAGTACTGCTCTGCGTAATGAAGAATGCCACGCATCACTGCCATGACAATCAGAAAGGTCACAGCCGTCCGTACGGACATGCCAAAAGGCAAGGCATTTCCCGCTGTCTGAACTGCGAGGATGGTCAGAAAAATCGCACACAGATAGCCGATGGTTCCAAAGAGAATGGCTGCCGCCATAATGCCCATCAAAGGTTTAACCAGGCCGATGAGCTGGCCCATAATCGCCAGTGCGCTTCTGCGCTTTTTCGTTTCTTTATTCATGAGCGCCGCCATCCTTTCCATAATTTTCCAGTGCCATTTGGCTTTCATACAGTTTCCTGTAGGAACCTTTTTCTTTCATCAGTTCCTGATGGGTGCCTTTCTCCTGAATTTCTCCGTCTTTCAGGAAATAAATACAGTCTGACTGCACCACATTTGCCAGTCTGTGGGAAATTAGAAGCACCGTTTTGGTTCTGGAAAGTTCATGGATTACCTCCATGATCCGCTCTTCACTCTCCACATCAATGTTGCTGGCAGCTTCATCAAAAATGTACACCGGCGCATCCTTTAACAGGGCTCTGGCTATTGCCAGCCGCTGACACTGCCCTCCGGAAAGGTTTGCTGCCCGCTCTGCAAGCTTTGTAGAAAGTCCCTCCTGGGTATTTAAAAATCCCAGCAGATTGACTTTTTCAAGGACAGCCTCCATCTCTTCCACTGAAGCGTCCGGATTTGCCATCCGTAAGTTTTCTTCCACGGTTCCCTTAAACAGATAGCTATTGTGCCGCACCAGCACCACATGGTTCATCAAATCCGCTTCCCCGATTTGGGGAAGGTCTTTTCCGCCAATCTGGATAGTGCCTGAAAAACCCTTGTTTTTTCCGGACAGGAGGCCTGCGATAGTACTCTTTCCGCATCCGGATTCTCCTACCAGGGCCACAAAGGTGCCGGACGGAATCTGAATGTCAATGCCTTTTAAAATCTCCCGGTCTTTTTCATAGAAAAAATGAACGTTTCTAAGCTGAATATCCAAAGAGCCCTCCGGCAGGTTTTCCCCTCCAAGGGGTGCCTCCGGCAGATCCAGGATCTTAAAAATCTTGTCGCTGGCTGCCATGCCATTCATGGCAATGTGGAAAAAAGAGCCTAACAGACGCAGAGGCAGGAAAAATTCACTGGCCAGCAGTACGATGCACAGCATTCCCGATAAGGAAAGGCTTCCTTTTAAAAATTCCAGGACTGCCACTGCCATGCCAACGGCCGCTCCTCCATATGCCACAATGTCCATAACACTGGTGGAATTCAGCTGCATGGTCAACACTTTCATAGTGATTTCCCGGAATCTCTGAGACTCCGCATCCATCTCATCGGCTTTTAACTGGTCTGCCTGATAGATTTTTAAGGTGGTCAGCCCCTGAAGATTTTCCAGAAAGGAATCTCCAAGGCCTGTATAAATGCTCCAGTATTTGTTCAAAAGCCGCTTTGCAATCTTCTGCACTACCACAATGGAAATGGGAATCAAGGGCACGCACACCAGCAGCGTGACGCTGGCCTTTAAACAGACCCTTGACAGCACCAGAAACAGCGTTATCGGAGCCAATAGGCTGTAAAACAGCTGAGGAAGGTATTTTCCAAAATACGTTTCCAGCTGCTCCACGCCTTCTGTGGACACCTGCACCACTTCAGAGGAGGATACCTGCTCCCGGTAAGACGCCCCCAGTCTTAACATTTTTTCGTAAATCTTTTCCCTCAGGATTCTTTTGACATCCACACAAGCCAGATAGGATGACCGGGTCTGCATCCGCTCACAGAAAAAGCGCACCAGCACCACTGCCAAAAGAATAACGGCGGTTTTCCCTGCCTCCTGGGAGGTCAGGGTGCCCTGTGAGGTCTTCTCCAGAAGTCTGGCAATGGAAAACACTGCCACAATCTGGGACAAAAGCGCCGCCCACTGCCACAGAACTGTGTAGACAATGTATTTTTTTGCATGGGACAGAAGTCCCACCAGACGTGCTTTGATCATTATTTTTTTGATTCCCTTCTTTTTTCTCGTTTGCTGCAGATCAAATGCCACACTGCCAGAACTGGATGATACAGAAGCATCCTGGGTCCCGAAAAGCGCATCACCTGCCGGATTTTCTCCCGCATTTCCGGCTTGTAACAGTGTACTTTACAATTTGCGCAGAAGGTTTTGTTCTCCATAAACGGACATTTCTGGCTTCGCAGCTTTGCATAATCTGCCAGCTTCTGACAGACCGGACACAGCTGGGCTTTGCTCCCGCTATGGTTTTTTCTGCAGTAAAGCCGGATCATCTCTTCCACCACATACTGTTCTCTCTGCCGTTTCTTTTCGACTTTTTTCGAATCGGCTTTCCCTGCAGCCTCCAGGCTCGCCCCTTTTTCGCCTATTTCTTCCATGTTTTCACCTCCCGCACGGTTAGTTTTCGCTAATTGCATCTTGAATATTATACCGGATAAACCGGAGGATTGTCAAACAGCTTTTACGCGTAAAATGAAAGACCCGGTAGGGGAGCTACCGGGTCTTTCGAGGGGAGTATAAATAATTAATAAGGGGTCGTAAAAAAAATTTTTGAAGGGTAAATTCTTTTTACAAACTGAATTATAATATAATTTGGAAAAAATTGCAATCTTTTTTTTCATTTCTTGTCCTTCCAACGGTTCCAGAAGGCGGAAAACAGAGAATCCACAATAAAAATCGCCAATGCGATCATCCCTGCGATCTGAATCGTCCGCTCCAGATAGACCTCTGTCAGGCTCTGGTCCCCCATGCAGAAATGATAAACCGACCGGTAAAGGTCGGCTCCCGGCACAATGGTAAGAATCCCGGCAATCAGAAATACAGTCACTGGAATTTTAAACACTCTGGCTAAAATATGGGATGCCAGGGCAATGGCTCCTGCCCCCAAAAAGTTGGCAAAAACCACCCCGCATCCCGGAAGGGCAATCAGATACACGGCCCATCCAAAAGCACCTGTCAGTCCGCAGTAAACCAAATATTTTTTTGGTGCATCATTGGCAACAGAAAACGCATAGATTGCTAGAAACGCACCTGCCACCTGTATGACTCCTTCCATCAGCGCAGCCCTCCTGTCATCATCATACCTACCGAAACTCCTATGGCAATGGCCATGGCTTTTACCAGGGATTCCAGGACTTTGGAGCCGCCAGAAACATAATCTCCCTGCAGAATGTCACGGATGGCGGTGGTAAATGCCGCACCCGGAACAATGGGCATGATCGCCGATACAATGAGCACGTCCATATTGACGGGAAATCCTGGAATATTGGACAGGAAAATGGAACCCAGGGCGATCACCACGGAAGAGATCATAGTGGAAAAAAAGGCATTCATTTTCAGTTTCTTTTCCATCCGCATGGCCAGAACCAGCAGCACGCCTACAATGGCTGTCATAGCCACGTCTGCGGCAGTTCCGCCAAACATAATGGCAAACATACTGGCAACGCCGATGTTGGCCAGCTCCATCTGTTTTCTGGTATACTGGCTGGCATCCAAATGCTTCAGCCTCCGAAACGCCGTCTCCAAATCAATTCTCCCATCACAGAATTCCCTGGAAATGTCGTTCACCAGCATGATCCGGTTTAAATTGGTATCCCTGCTTGGAATTCTGCGCACTACAGTCATGGAATCCATAGAAGGGTCATCCAAGGTCACAATAAATCCAGTGGAGGTCACATACGCCTGCCTGGTCTTCAGTCCAGAAACTGCCAGAATCCGCTCCACGGTATCTTCCACCCTGTAAACCTCTGCCCCGCTGGCCAGCATCAGCTGTCCTGCCATCACGGCTGTATCTACCAGCAGTTTATAATCTGACTGTTTGGTGTCTCCCATCTTCTTTCTTTTCCTTTCCTTGGTTCGGTTAAATCACCCGCACTGCCCACACAGCGCTTCCGTCAATTCCAGAAATCACAATGCCAGCATTGCTGTTGGCCGCTTCGATAACCTGTCCATTTCCAATGTACATGGACACATGATCCACGGCTCCTTTGTGGGCATAAAAGATCAGATCTCCCGGTTCTGCTTCGGAAATAGGAATCTGCAGCCCGCACTGGGACTGGGCATCTGCCACTCTGGGAAGTGCATATCCGAAAGCTGCATACACGGACTGGACAAATCCGGAACAGTCCGCACCGTCTGTCAGACTGATGCCGCCCCACACATACGGATTTCCTGCAAACTGCAGGGCATAATTTACAATACTAACCTGCAGATCTTCCCTTGCAGAATGCTCGGTTACAGAAATCAGCCGGTAGTAGCAGGCCTGATTTTCCGAAGGGGACAGCCTCTCGGAGGCTTTTGCCATGTGCGCTTCCCCTGTGTCTTCCACCTGCTTCTTCGCATCTTCCCCACGCAAAAGTGCTTCCTGCTTTGCAAACCCCCGGACATCTCCGGATTCCACATAGGCCCACTCTGCATCCACATCTTCCAGTACATAGCACACACCGCCGCTTTCCAGCACACCGGCTGTCCGCGCATTCTCATCCATGGCTTCCCAAATGGTGGTGGGATTTTCTTCTGCAATGGCATAGTCTCTGGCAACCACCATGGAACGCACCGTGGTCTTGGTATAAGAAAGCGCCGGATTTTCGGATGGGTCTACCAGCATTCTAGCAAGAGGGAGATTCCGCTCTTCATGCTCTGCCACATAGGCTTTTGCTTCTTCTCCCAGGATCAGCTGTTCTGTCCGCACAAATCCCCGCACCAGTCCAGATTCTACGTAACACCATTCTCCTTCTTCCTGGAGAATGTAACACAGACCGCCCTTTTTCAGTACACCCACTGCCACAGACGCGGAACTTTTGGCCTCATAAATCCGCACCTTGCCGGATGCAATGGCATAAATCTTGTTCACGGTAACAAAACGGAAAGAAGCCTCCAGTTTTGGGGGAATCACCAGATTCTGTCTGGCTGTCAGCTCTTCATTGGTAAGAACTTCCTCGGTTTCGCTCTCCGATTCCGTTTCACTTTCCGTCTCTTCGGTTTCTTTCTCCTGTTTTTTGTCTTTTTTCTCTTTGTCGTCTTTTTTCGGATTTTCTTTGGTTTCTGATTCGGTCTGTGATTCTTCCGTTCCGATTTCCGTTTCTGTTTCTGTCTCTGTTTCCGTCTCTGACTCCGATTCTGTCCCGCTTTCCGGCTCACTTTCCGATTCTGATTCTGAATCAGGAGTTTCGGTGTCCGGTTCGGTCATCGGTTCCGTACCTGGCATCTCCGTTTCCGGCTCGTTTGCTGGCTCAGTAGACGGTTCGGTATCTGGTATTTCGGTACCGGGCTCCGTCACTGGTTCCGTTGCGGTTTCGGTAACTGGTTCGGTATCCCGTGTCTCTGTTACAGGCTCGGTCTCATTCCAGGTATCCGGTGCCTCCGTCTCAAACTCCATCGCAGGCGCTTCTGTTCCTGGTTCTTCGGCTGTCTCCGCCAAAGGTGCTTCTGTCACCGGTTCAGTCTCTGCTGTCACAACTTCTTCTGCCTTTGCCGGGCTGCACGGCGTTCCCGCCATGGCTGCTGAAAAAACTGCTGCCGCCAGTAATGTATGCACTTTTTTCTGTCTCATTCAATTCTCCTTTTATCTGCCAAACCTTCAAATCGTTGTCTTTCGTATTCAGTGAAACAAAAATCCCCGGCTGGCAAGCCGGGGTAACACGCTGTCAACCTGACAACAAGTTTATTTTAAAAGATATTCCCGCATTTGTCAATTCCAAGGCCTTTGAAAAATCGTTTACTCTTTTTCAAAAAATGCCATTCTGAAAAAAATACCCCTGAAAGGGGCTTTCTCATGGTTTCCATTCACCTGGAAGCAAATGTGCCTTACACTTTTACTGGCACTTATTCTTAGCCAGCTATCAGAAAAAACTGCTGTCCCACAGAAACATTCTCTGCAGGGCAGCAGCTCTTTTTTAAGCCTTATTTTCTTTTAGGAAAAACGCACCTGAATATAAGATTTGATGGCTTCCACGCATTTTTCAAATCCCAGCTTTTCACTATTCAGACACAGGTCATAGTTTCTTGCATCATTCCAATCCTGGCCGGTATAATACCGATAATATTCTGCACGGTATTTGTCCGTCTTCTGGATGAAACGCTCCACGTCTTTTCCGCCGTTGGCACCTTTCGCAATGGCCTGCTCTAAGCAGTATTCCGGTGAAGCATGCACAAACACACTGACCACATTGGGGCGGTCTTTTAAGATAAAGTCCGCGCAACGCCCGATGATAACACAGGACTCTTCTTCTGCCAGTGCTTTTATGACTTTTGCCTGGTAATTAAACAGATTTCTGTTGGAGGTAAAATCATCACTTTCTGGCGGGATCAGCTCGCCTTTGTATTCCCGTTTCATAATTCCAAACAGGGACGTACTTTTCAGGCGCTCATCCGCTTTATTGAACAACGCCTCATTGATACCGCTTTCCTCGGAAGCCAGACGCAGGATCTCCCGGCTGTATGCCTTGATCCCAAGGTCTTCTGCCAGCATGGTTCCGATGGTCTTTCCTCCGCTTCCATACTGTCTGGCAATTGTAACAATTACTTTTTCCATTCAAAATCCCCCTTTTCCAGGCGTCGTTTTCCGGCTATTCGCCCAGGTACGCCTTTTTGATGGAATCATCATTCATCAGCGCATCCGCAGGTCCGCTGGTCACAATCCTTCCCGTCTCCAGAACGTAAGCCCTGTCTGCAATTTCCAATGCCTTTTTCGCATTCTGCTCTACCAGAAGTACGGTGGTTCCTGCCTCATTTACGCTGCGGATAATATCAAAAATTTCATTTACCAGAATGGGTGACAGCCCCATGGACGGCTCGTCCATCAGAATAATCTGGGGATGAGACATCAAGGCACGTCCCATGGCCAGCATCTGCTGCTCGCCTCCGGAAAGGGTGCCTGCCATCTGGTTCTTTCTTTCCCGAAGTCTTGGAAAACGCTGGTAAACCGTTTCCATGGTCTCTTCGATTTCTTTTTTATCAGACCGGGTGTAGGCTCCCAGCTTCAGGTTCTGGTATACACTCAACTCTGCAAAAACACGTCTTCCTTCCGGCACGTGGGCCATTCCAAGGCTGACGATCTTGTGTGCCGGAATCTTTGTCAGTTCTTTTCCTTCAAACTGGATGCTTCCTCTTTTCGGGGAAAGCAGTCCTGTGATGGTATGCAGGATCGTTGTTTTTCCTGCTCCGTTGGCTCCGATTAACGCGATGATCTCGCCTTTGTTGACTTCAAAGGATACGCCTTTGATGGCATGGATCATTCCGTAATACACTGCCAGATCTTTTACTTCAAGCATTGCCATAACAAACGCCCCTCCTATTCACCAAGATATGCTGTGACAACCTGCGGATTATGCAGAACATCACTGGTCTTTCCCTGTGCCAGAACTTCACCGAAGTTTAACACGGTCAGTTCTTCGCAGATACCGGAAACCAGTCTCATATCATGCTCGATCAGAAGGATGGTCATATCAAAATGGTCCCGCACAAACCGGATCATATCCATCAGGGACTGTGTCTCATTGGGGTTCATGCCGGCTGCCGGCTCGTCTAACAGAAGCAGCTTGGGATCCGTAGCCAGTGCACGGGCAATCTCCAGTCTTCTCTGTTTTCCATAGGGAAGGTTGGCGGCTGTCAATTCTGCCGCATCATCCAGATCAAACACCTTTAAAAGCTCCATTGCTTTTTCATCCATCAGCTTTTCTTCCTTCTGGTAGCTGGGAAGGTGCAGGATACCGGAAATTGCAGAATAGGTATGATGGTTGTGAAGTCCTACTTTTACATTGTCTTTTACAGACATGTTGGAAAACAGACGGATATTCTGGAAGGTACGGGCAATGCCTGCCTTGCTGATCTCAATGGTCTTTTTTCCGGTAAGGTCCTCTCCATCCAGGAGAATGCTTCCATTGTCCGGTTTGTATACACCGGTCAGCAGATTGAATACGGTTGTTTTTCCTGCTCCGTTGGGGCCGATCAGACCATACAGTTCTCCTTTTTTGATGGAAACATGAAATTCATTCACAGCACGCAGGCCGCCGAAGGAGATCCCCAGATTGTTTACTTCCAATAATGCCATAATCAGTCACTCTCCTTCTGTGCTTTTTTGTGAAAGACTTCTTTCCGCCATTCAATCATCTTCGGATTCCAGGTAAAGAGCATCATGGCAATCAGAAGCACGGAATATACCAGCATACGGTTGTCACTTAAGAATTTCAGGACCACGTTATTGCCCAGCATCTGGAATTTTCTCAGGAAGAAATCCAGCAGCAAGTTCAGTACAACCGGGGCAATAATGGAACCCTGGATATTTCCAATACCGCCAAGCACCACATAAACCAGAATCATGATGGACATGTTGTATCCAAAGTTTTTAGAAGTGGCACTTAATGTAGACAGGTTGTGAGCATACAGGGCGCCGCCAAGACCTGCCAGAGCTGCTGATACAGAAAATGCCATCAGCTTGTATTTGGTAATGTTCAATCCCACAGACTCTGCAGCGATACGGTTGTCGCGGATAGCCTGGATGGCACGTCCATCTCTGGATTGCACCAGACGCAGAACAATAAACAGGGTCAGCAGTACCAGAATGATGCCTATCGTAAATGTAGACTCCTGCTTAATCCCTGTGATTCCCTGAGGGCCGTTGACAATAACCGTACCTTCTGCCTCAAGATTCAGCGCAATTGAATCTTTCATGGAAAAATGAAGGCCCTGGCTGTCTTTTCCAATATACAATACGTTCACCAGGTTTTTGATAATCTCACCAAAAGCCAGAGTTACAATAGCCAGATAGTCACCTTTTAAGCGCAGTACTGGAATACCGATGAGAATACCGAAAATACCGGCTGCCACTGCACCGATCAACAGGGCAATGGGAAAACGGATAAGTCCGTTGGTAATCACATCTTCCGTACACTTTGTAAAGAAAACACTGGTAAAAGCACCCACGCACATAAATCCTGCATGACCAAGGCTTAATTCTCCCAGAACGCCTACCGTCAGGTTCAGGGAAACTGCCAGGATCACATAGTAACAGAACGGAACCAGAAGTCCGGACAGCGTACTGGAGATATGACCAGTACTGGACAAGCTCTGCATGATGATATAAGCCAGGATCACACCACTGTAGGTAAGGGCATTTCTTCTGACAGTTTTGTTCATCTTTTTCATGATCATTTTCTCCCTTTATACTTTTTCCTGAATATTCTTACCCATCAGACCGGTAGGCTTCACAAGAAGCACCACGATCAGCACAGCAAATACAATGGCATCTGCCATCTGGGAAGAAATGTATGCTTTTCCGAAAATCTCAATAATACCCAGGAGAATCCCACCGATCATGGCTCCCGGAATGGAACCGATACCACCAAATACAGCTGCCACGAATGCTTTGATACCCGGCATGGAACCCGTATAAGGAGTCAGGGACGGATAGGCAGAACACAGCAGTACACCTGCAATGGCTGCCAGACCGGAACCAATGGCAAAGGTCAGAGCAATGGTACCATTCACATTGATTCCCATCAGCTGTGCGGCTCCTTTATCCTCGGAAACTGCCAGCATGGCCTGGCCTGGTTTGGTACGGTTGATAAACATGGATAAGCCGATCACAATGACAATGCAGGCTAAAATAGTCACAGATGTCTCGCCGCTGATCACCAGTTTTCCGCCTGCCAGGCTGATAGCCGGAAACTTTACAACAGAGCTGAAAGACTTGGTATTGGAGCCAAAGATCAGCAGTGCCATATTCTGCAGGAAATAGCTGACACCGATAGCGGTAATCAAAACGGCCAGGGGAGATGCTGCATTTCGCAGGGGCTTGTAAGCCACACGCTCAATCACCACACCCAGTACCGTGCAGACTACAATGGACAGCAGCACTGCGGGAAGCGCCGGAACTCCACCGGATGACATTGCCATAAACACCACATAAGCACCGACCATGATGATATCGCCATGTGCAAAGTTCAGCATCTTTGCAATGCCATATACCATGGTGTAGCCCAGGGCAATGATGGCGTAGACGCTGCCAAGACTGATCCCGCTGATTAAATAATTCAGAAAACTCATAGTACACCTCACAACTTCGGCAGCTTCCTTTGTGGGACACTGCCCTCTCTTTCTGATAAATAGGGACTTTCTTTCAATATAGCATGAAACACTCAGAATGTAAACAGGGGCCGCCACCTGTTATGGCAACCCCTGTGTCTTATTATTTCATTGACCGTTTCTTCGTGGATTACATGGATTTGTATGCACCGTCAGAAATAACAACTGCCTTCGGAGCTTTATTCGGCTCGCCATCTGCGCTCCAGGTCATTCCAGAACCTGTCAGACCATCATAGGTAATCTCCGTCATGGCAGTCTTCATTGCATCACAAATATCAGATACAGACATATCCGGTGTAATCTCTGCCTTCTCAGCTGCAGCCTTAATGATGTACATGCCATCGTAAGAATCTGCTGCGAACTGGTTCGGAGTATCTCCGTTAAATGCATCTTTATAAGCAGTTACAAATTTCTGAGTAGCTTCATCTTCTGCATCTGCTGCGAAAGGTGTCAGAAGCATAACGCCTTCTGCCAGAGAAGTATCAAAACCTTCTACATTCAGCAGTCCGTCAAGTCCGTCGCATCCGAAGAACTTCGGTGCAAATCCCATGCTGTTTGCCTGAGTCAGGATCAGAGAAGCTTCTGTATAATAAATAGGAAGGAATACCAGATCAGCCCCTGCATCCTGTGCTTTCTGCAGCTGTACAGAAAAGTCTGTCTTGCTGTCTTCTGTGAAAGCTTCAGCAGAAACAACTTCAAACGGCTGATTTTTTGCTTCTGTTGCGAAAGTATTGTAAATACCTGAAGAATATACATCAGAGCTGTTGTAGATAACAGCTACTTTTTCAGCCAGGCCATTTTCACCAATGTACTGAGCGGATGCAGTACCCTGGTTCGGGTCAGAGAAACATACACGGAATGCATTGTCTCCCTCAATACTCTGTACTGCAGATCCGGACGGTGTCAGCTGGAACAGGTTATCCTCGGAAGTCTTTGCTGCGACTGCGGTACAAGGAGTGGATGTAACCGTACCTAACAGCATCTGCATTCCCCAGTCTTTCAGAGTATTGTAAGCGTTCACGGATTTTTCTGCATCATGCTCGTCATCCTGGAAATTGAACTCGATCTGATAGCCGTTGATCCCGCCTGCGGCATTGATCTCGTCAGCTGCCATCTGGGATGCATTCATAACAGCCTGTCCGTATACTGCTGCTGCTCCGGTAATGGGTCCGATACCACCGATCTTAAAGGTCTCATCAGCCATTGCGGTACTGGAAAGAACCATAGCTGCTGCCATGACAGTGGCTGTTGCGCCAGCCAGTTTACTGAATTTTTTCATAATAATTCCTCCTTCTGCCCTGATATCGGTAATATCAGAGAACTTGTTTAACAAATATCTGGGTTTATGATAAGTCACAAGTTTTTGTTTGTCAAGATTTTTTATGCATTTTCAGCATTTTTTGTTTGTATCCGGCGGATTTTTGTACTTGGCAGGCGGATTTTTTTCGTTTTTAGGTCTTAACTTTGTTCATTTTTATGCATTTTTATCACATTCTGGCAATTTGAATATTCCTGGTACGTACATACAGATACAGCGGCATCCTTTTCCCATGCCGCTGTCCCTTTTTTTCTATTATTTTTTCTTTTCTGCATATCTTTCTAAGCTCCCAGATATGCCTTTTTCACTTTCTCATTATTCAGCAGTTCCCTTCCTGTCCCGCTCAGAGTAATTTTCCCTGTTTCCAGCACATATGCCCTGTCCGCGATTGCCAACGCCATCTTTGCATTCTGTTCTACCAACAGTACGCTAATCCCCTGCTTATGTACTTCTTTTATGATATGAAAAATTTCCTTCACCAAAAGAGGCGACAGTCCCATGGACGGTTCGTCCATCAGAATTATGGAGGGACTTCCCATCAGAGCCCTTCCCACTGCCAGCATTTGCTGCTCTCCGCCGGAGAGAGTCCCTGCTCCTTTTCCCGCAAAATATTGATAAAAAAGACGCCGTGCATTGCTGCTTTCCGGCGTCTTTGTCTTTCTTATTTTTCTGCTTTTTAATATGCTTTACCCCAGTATACCAGATGCTTTGCAGGTTTTCCACAGTAAATACATGTATCTGCAATATGCTCCTGCTCAAAAGGCATACA
The DNA here is from genome assembly GCA_905214955.1 of uncultured bacterium. GTDB lineage: Bacteria > Bacillota > Clostridia > Lachnospirales > Lachnospiraceae > Limivivens. The sequence continues at coordinate 24,020 of CAJMON010000020.1, read as the reverse complement.
TCTGGAGGTCACGCCTGCTTCTTCTTTCAGGGCGTCCTCACATGCCTGGTCTCCGCACCACATTGCCTTGATAAATCCAGGCTTCTCATCGGCGATCTTCTTGAATTCATCCAGAGTCGTGGCTTCATAGGTATGGTTCTCTCTGTGGGTTCTTGCTCTCTCTAACATATCATGGTGCATGGTGTCTAACAGTTCTTTTACCGTCTCTGTCAGAGAAGCAATGTCTGCAGTGATCTTTTCTCTGGTATCTCTGCGCACGATCACGGCCTTGCCCTGCTCGATATCCTTGGGTCCCAGTTCGATACGAAGAGGGATTCCACGCATCTCCTGCTCGGAGAATTTCCATCCCGGGCTCTTCTCGCTGTCGTCCATCTTGACACGCAGTCCGGCAGCTTTTAAGGTATCTCTTATTTCTGCTGCTTTGTCCAGAACACCTTCTACGTTCTGACGTACCGGGATCACCATCACCTGAGTCGGTGCAATTCTCGGCGGCAGAACCAGTCCGCTGTTATCACCGTGTACCATGATGATGGCACCGATCATACGGGTGGTCATTCCCCAGGAAGTTCCGTAGGGATGTTTTAAGGTGTTGTCTTTATCGGTAAATAAGATGTTAAATGCCTTGGAAAACAGATCTCCGAAATAGTGGCTGGTTCCGGACTGCAGCGCTTTTCCGTCATGCATCAGGGACTCAATGGTGTAGGTTGCTTCTGCACCGGAGAATTTTTCTTTATCAGTCTTGCGTCCTTTGATTACCGGAATAGCCAGCACTTCCTCACAGAAGTCTGCGTATACATTCAGCATCTGGATGGTACGTGCATGTGCTTCTTCTGCTGTAGCATGTACGGTGTGTCCCTCCTGCCATAAGAACTCTCTGGAACGCAGGAACGGACGGGTGGTCTTTTCCCAGCGCACAACAGAGCACCACTGGTTGTATACTTTCGGCAGGTCTCTGTAAGAATGCACATCATTTGCGAAGAAATCACAGAACAGGGTCTCAGAGGTAGGACGCACGCACATTGGCTCCTGCAGAGGCTCCAGTCCTCCCTTCGTCACCCAGGCAACTTCCGGTGCAAATCCCTCTACATGATCTTTTTCTTTCTGCAGAAGGCTTTCCGGAATAAACATGGGAAGGTAAACATTCTCTACTCCTGTCTCTTTAAAACGTCTGTCCAGCTCATGCTGGATGTTCTCCCAAATTGCATAACCTGCCGGTTTGATAACCATGCAGCCTTTTACGCTGGTATAATCACTCAACTCTGCTTTCTTTACTACATCAGTATACCACTGCGCAAAGTCTTCATCCATGGAAGTAATGGCTTCCACTAATTTTTTGTCTTTTGCCATGATTGTTCTCCTTTCAAAATTTGAGTCTTGAGGAAAAATAAAAAATAGAATCTCTCTTGTGAGATCCCTGCAAAGCTTTTTATTTTCCAGAACGCAATATTCTAGAAAATAAAAGATCCCCCATGCTCATCACATGAGGGACCGATAGATCGTTTCTTCGGCGGTACCACCCTGCTTAATGGGATAGACCACCCCATTCTCTTCATTTCCATCCGCTAACGCCGGACATACGCCGCACTTTCATGCGAAGCTCCAAGGCCGGTTCCACCTGCTTTGTACAAGGATCTTTCAGCCTTCTGGACCCTCTCTCTGTGGTACTCTGTCAAATGTACTATCCCTTTTCAACGCCTGTGTATCTTTCTTATCATCGTTTAGGATAGACGAAATCCGTTTTTTTGTCAAGCATCAATTCCCGATGTCTGATAAATTTCTGCGGTTTCAGGCAGTTTCTGTCTCAGTCTCTGTCTCGCTTGCGCTTTCTGCTGTCTCAGAAGCCGCCTCCGTGTTTTCTTCGGAAGCTGTTTCCTCAGCTGCCTCTGTGGCTTCGGTCTGCACTTCATCTTCCGGATTGGTAACCACGCAATTATCCACCACAAACTCCATGGCTCTGTCCATAAGCATGGTATTTTTCAGCTCTGTCTCTCCATAAGCTGCCAGCAATGCCTCTTCATCGTCTACACCCGTCTGATCTACATATCTCTGAATATTTTCTTTGTAGTAGGTATCATCCACTTCCAGATTTTCATTCTCTGCAATGGCTTTCATCAGCATTTCCTGAGTCATGCTGTTCTGAATAATGCTGGTAGTCTGACTGTCAAACTCTTCCTCTGTCACCTGCAGATACTGGCTTAAAAAATCATCAAAGGTCATCTCGTACTGTTTTGCAGCATCGGTGTAGTAGGATTTGAACTGGGCTGCGCGGTAAGCTACTACGTCTTCCGGATATCCATTGATGGTGCTGTTGGCATAAATCTGGGAATACAGATCATTCAGCTTCTGGGACGGCTGGCTGGTCTTCTTTCCTTCCAGGAGAGAATTTTTCACGTCTTCTCTATACTCTTCTGCGGTATCAAAATCAGAAATTTTTGCTGCCAGCTCATCACTTAACTCCGGTGTTCTCTTGATTTCATTGACAGTAACGGTAAATACCACTGCCTGTCCTGCCAGGTCAGAATTCCCATAGTCTTCCGGGAAAGTCAGGTCTAAATCCTTGGTTTCTCCCACTGCCATACCGATGACACCGTCTTCAAAGCCGTCAATAAAGGTGTTGGAACCAATGACCAGTTCGTAATTTTTGGCACTCCCGCCGTCAAATGCTTCGCCGTCTTTCTTTCCCACATAATCAATCACAGCAGTATCCCCAGATTCTACCGTGCCTTCTGTGATGCTGTCCATCTCTCCGCTGTCAGAAATGTTCTGCTTAATCTGCGCATCTACTTCCTCATCGGTAACTTCAATCTTTGTCAGGGTCACTTCCAGGCCTTTGTAGTCTCCCAGAGTCACATAATCCAGAGCTTTGTAATCCGGTTCTTCTGCCGGAAGTGTGCTTTCTGTTTCTGTCTCAGATGCTTCTTCGGTGTCAGAAGCGCTCTCTGTCTCTTCCGCAGTGGCAGTCTCACTCTCTGCCTCTGTGATGACTTCCTCTGCTGCTGTCTCCGTGCCAGTCTCAGATGCACCGGCTGTCATACCGCATCCGGTAATGGTCAGTGCTGCTCCAAGTAAAATCACTGCAAGTTTTCTTTTCATAGTGTTTATCCTCTCTTTTCGTCACATTTTTACATTGGTGGAACCGGTGTGGGTCTGGAATCATCCCATACCTGGCTCACATCAAACAGGTCAGACAGCATATCCGGATTGTAATACATCCGATAGCCGTCCAAATTTCTTCTTCCCTGCCGCATATAATCACTGCCAAACTGCACCCAGTACTGGGAACCGTCCACATTGCAGTAGATGGAAAATCCTTTGGACTTCAGATAATCAAATTTGGCATTTTCATGGGTATAATTCTGCCAGCTTCCAATGTCGGCACCGAAAGCAAAAATAATCATATCCGTATCACCGATAAGCGGTGCCACATAATTCAGCCATTTCTCCGTGTCTGTCTTGATATCCTCCACAGACCGCTTGGATACATTGATATGACCCCATGTGTGGCTGGCAAACTCCCATCCGTTTGCTTTCATGGCATCTGCTACTGCCTTGGCATCAGCGCACTCCTGGTCGTAATCAAAATCCGGATGGGCTGCCAGCCAGGGAACCTGGTACTGCTCGTCCAGATTTTCTCCGGTCTTGTAGGCAATATCCGTCCGGTATCCCAGAATGCCATTGTACCCGGTCAGGGCAATGATGCCTTTTCTTCCATGATAAGAAAAATCCGGATGCTCTGCCACAAAGGTATCCAGCAGCGGAACCAGATCATAGTCTCCCACTGAAACAGAACCATCGTCATTTTTGTATTCATTTTTCACCTGGCCGTTTTCGTCCAGAACCAGCTTCGTGGCAAATCCATCTCCGTCCATATAGTGGTAATAGGAAACATCATCCTGGGACAGGACGAAAGGCTTTTTATCTGCCGGAAGCAGGATATTCTTCGGTGTCACCGTGCCGTCGTCATTCACTGTACACATATCGTGAGGGCTTACCAGAACATAGCCTTTTTCGTACATGGACTGCGTGATGGCATTGTACTCAGAAACTGTAGTCATCACCTGATCGTAACCTGCCTCTTTGCTGTCCCCGTCAAATGCTTTTGAAGTATCATAGATCAGTGTATGATAGAATACATGAGTCACCTGCTCCGGTGTGTATTCCACACAGGCGGCCTTCGTCTCAGCATAACCCTCTGCTGCCTCCTGCATTCTTGTGCTGCTCTCATAGACACTGCTGCTCTGGAGTCTTGCAATGGCACCATCGTAATCATACTGAACAGCCAGCCTGTCTGCTTCTGCCAATGCGGTCTCTTCCTCCGAATCCGTCACAGCCTCGGTCTGTACTGCTTCTGTCTTCGGTGCCTGCGTCTGTGGACTTTCTGTGTCCGGCATGTTCTCTGTCTGAACTGCTTCGCTCTCTTCTCCTGCCATCCAGGAGGAAATCCATGGAATGGATATCTCCGGAATCTGGATACCTCTCTTTTCCAGCATATCCTTTGCCAGGACTCCTGCAATTCCAAGAATTATCAAAATCAACAAAATGATCAGAATATATCCGATCAGTATCTGGCGCTTTCTCCGCCTTCTTCGTATCTGGGCGCGCCGCTGACGTTCATCCCTTTCCATTCATCTACCTCCCCTTTATCCGTCTCTTTTCTCCCCAAATATTTCTTTATCATTATACCATATCCCCCCAGAAATACCACCGGAAAATAAGTTTTTAAGAAAAAATAAAGAATTATTGCGCTTTTCTTCAAAAAATGCTAGAATATATTGATATCATCTATACATACAGGAGGTTTATCATGTCAACATTTTGGAATGTGCTGCTGATCATCCTCTTCGTTCTCGTGGTTCTGCTGGTCATTTTATATTTTGTCGGCAGAAAGCTCCAGAAGAAGCAGGCCATCCAGCAGGAACAGATGGAAGCAGCCAAGCAGACCGTCACCATGCTCATCATTGATAAGAAGAAAATGAAGATCAAAGATTCCGGCCTGCCAGCTATGGTCATTGAACAGACACCCAAGCTTATGCGCCGGACCAAGCTCCCCATCGTCAAAGCCAAAGTCGGTCCAAGAGTCATGACTCTTGTCTGCGATGCGCGGATTTATGATCTGATCCCGCTGAAAAAGACCGTCAAAGCCACGGTCAGCGGTATCTACATCACCGATGTCAAAGCAGTGCGGGGTACTACGTTAGAAACTCCTCCGCAGAAGAAAAAAGGCTTCTTCTCCCGTTTCCGGAAAGAAAAAGCCCCAAAAGAAAAAGAAGAGAAAAAGGCTTCCAAATAACGGCCCATGATTTTCCGCCCGTCTGCTTACCCAAGCAGGCGGGTTTCTTTCTGGTCTTTGGAACAGACATCGATGTGGATGGAACAGTCTGCCAGATGCTCGTAGTTGACTTCCAAACTATAGTCCACATCCACCCGGATGCAGTCCTTCTCCTCTTTGACTTCCACCTGGGATGCCTCGATCCCAACCAGCAGATTTCCAAAGGGCGTGTTGTAGTAGGACATGTTCTTTTTGTTTTTCTGAAAAATCATGTGGACATTGTTCAGCCCTTTTTTTGTCACTTCCAGGGTATCCCCCTGAATTTTGATCAGGCTGCTGGTATTTTCCTTTTCTCCTTCCATGATTTCTTCGTATTTGATATAATGTTTCCCATTTTTGTTGTAATAATTCCCTGCGGTAATGACTTCAATGGGTTCTTCTTCCTCAAGGTCCTTCTCTTCCCCGATCTGCTCTCCAAAATGCATTCCCTGTATCTTTAATAAAATGTCTTTTGTCATGTTTTTCCCTTTCTATGAAAATATCAGCGGTTCTCCATTTGCGAATGCAAAGCATACCGGCTTCTTTTCAATGATTTTCACTCTTGCGCTGGTTGCTTCAGTAAGATCCTTTAACAGGCCTTCCGCCTCATCGGCGGGCACCAGTGTTTCAATCTGCACCACGTCTGTATAGGCAGAATCTGTGATGAGAAATCCTTTCTGTCCAAGCTGGTACTGAATCTTTCCAATATCTGTATAATCGGTCTGCACCCGCAGCCGGATGCCCTCCTGTTTTTCAATAATGACGCTGTTTTTCAAACCTTCCTGAACAGCCTTTGAGTAGGCTCTTACCAGTCCGCCGGTTCCCAGAAGAGTTCCTCCAAAATACCGGGTCACCACCACAGCCACATTGTGGATCTCTTCTCCTAACAGCACATCCAACATTGGCCGTCCTGCGGTTCCCTGGGGTTCTCCGTCATCGCTGCATCGCTGCAGTTCCATATGTTCACCCACCACAAATGCGGAACAGTTGTGGGTGGCATTCCAGTATTTCTTCTTCATGGATGCCACAAATGCCAAGGCTTCCTCCTCGGATTCTACCGGCTGGACGGTAGCGATAAACCGTGATTTTTTCTCTACGATCTCTCCCTCTCCACCCTGGTATGCGGATCTGTATTTTTTCATGTATGCGTTCCTTTCCATGCTTAACCTGAATTTTTCTGGTAATATTATAGTGTAAGAAAACCCTTTATTTCAACCCCTAAGTTTGCTATACTGTTGCTAGTACCACAAAAAAATTATCCTGTGCCAATATAGCAGATACTTAATTTTCACTGTACTAGAGTGTGTTTGAAAAATGCTTTCTGTAAGATGTACGTCACAATTTGTGGAAGATTTTGTCTGAATGAGGGCGGCATAGCGGGCTGCGTCAACCGAATGAGGGCAAAATCTAACGCAAAGTTGGGCGTGCGGATTGCAGGAATGGTTTTTCAAACACACTCTAAAAAAAGGAGGCTTTATGAATCCAAACTACAGCAGGGACAACAGCATTCGGAAACGGAAAGAGAAAACAGGTGCAAAAGCCGGTCATGCAGCCGGTTTTCTTGCAGTAAAAGTATTTTTTGTGTGCTTTCTGGCAGTGGTCATTGTGGGAGGCTGCGCCGGAGCCGGTATCTTAAAAGGACTTGTGGACAGTGCACCGGATATTTCCAATCTGTCTGTCACTCCTTCCGAAACCGCTACTTATATTTACGATCAGAACGGCACCGCCATGCAGAAACTGACTCTGGCTTCCTCCAACCGTACTCTGGTGACTCTGGATCAGATTCCGGAAGATCTTCAACATGCCGTGGTAGCCATTGAGGACCAGCGTTTTTATCAGCACAAAGGCATCGACATTCCAGGCATTGCCAGAGCCTTCGTGGTGGGCATTACCAGCGGCAGCTTTTCCGAGGGCGCCAGCACCATCACACAGCAGCTTCTGAAAAACAACGTCTTTACCAACTGGACCCAGGAAAATTCCCTGGCAGAAAAATTCCACCGGAAGTTCCAGGAACAGTATCTTGCCCTGGAGCTTGAAAAGCGCATCAGCAAAGACCAGATCCTGGAAGATTATTTAAACACCATCAATCTAGGCGCAGGCGCCTACGGCGTTCAGGCAGCTGCCCACCGGTATTTCGGAAAAGATGTGTCCGCACTGACCCTCTCCGAATCTGCTGTGATTGCAGGCATTACCCAGAACCCCACCCGGTACAATCCCATCACCAATCCGGAAAACAATGCGAAACGCCGGGAAACGGTTCTGAAATATATGACCGAACAGGGGTATATTACCCAGGAGCAGCAGGATGAAGCCCTGGCAGATCCGGTGTATGACCGCATCCAGGCCACCGATTCTTCCTCCAAAGAGGATTCTATTTATACCTATTATGAGGATGCCCTTATTGAACAGGTGTTAGATGATCTTCAGGAACAGCTTGGCTATACCTACCAGCAGGCTTATAAAGCCCTGTACACCAGCGGCTTAAAGATCTATTCCGCCCAGGATGCCTCCATCCAGCAGATCTGTGATGAAGAATTTTCCAATGCGGCCAATTTTCCCTCCGGCACCCAGGTGGGCATCGACTATGCCCTCAGCGTCCAGAAGGCCAGCGGTGAAACGATTCATTATGGCAATGAAAATCTCAAAGAATTTCTTCAGCAGACCGATCCTTCTTTCAATCTTCTGTTTTCGGATTCGGATTCTGCCAATGCAGCTGCCCAGTCTTTCAAAGATGCCATGGTGGAAAAAGGAGACACTGTCCTTGGTGAGCGGATTTCCATTACGCCCCAGCCTCAGGCATCTCTGGTGATCATTGACCAGAGCACCGGCTATGTGAAAGCCATTGTGGGCGGACGGGGCAAAAAAGAAGCCAGCCTGACCTTAAACCGTGCGACTTCCACCACCCGCCAGCCAGGATCTACCTTCAAGATCCTCACTGCCTATGCCCCGGCCATTGACCGCAACGGCATGACATTGGCCACCGTCTTTGACAATGCGCCTTACGCCTATGCCAACGGCACCCCCATCAACAACTGGGACAGCAGCAACGCCTACACCGGCATGACCACCATCCGGGATGCCATCACCTATTCCATCAATGTGGTTGCCGTAAAATGCATCACGGAGATTACTCCCAGAGTGGGCTACAATTACGCCGTCAATCTTGGCATCTCAACTCTTTACAATGACGAAGCTTTGGATGTGAACCAGCCTCTGGCCCTTGGCGGCATCACAGACGGTGTCACCAACTTGGAGCTTGCCGGAGCCTACGCTGCCATTGCCAACAAAGGCCAGTACAATGCCCCCAAGTTCTACACCCGCATTGAAGACCAGGACGGCAATGTAATTCTGGATAATTCTCCGGCTCCCCGTGAGGTGTTAAAGGAAAGTACAGCGTTTCTTCTCACCAGTGCTATGGAAGATGTGGTCACAAAAGGAACCGGCACCCTGATTAATTTAGGTGCCATGCCTGTTGCCGGCAAAACCGGAACGACCGATGATTCCCGCAGCATCTGGTTTGCAGGCTACACCCCCTATTACACCTGTGCAGTGTGGGGCGGCTACGACAACAACGACATTCTGCCGGAAGGGGATACCTACCGGAACTACCACAAAACCCTGTGGAATTCCATTATGAGCCGGATTCACCAGGATCTTCCGGTTACTGATTTTTCCATGCCCTCCGACATTGTGACAGCTTCGGTCTGCCGGAAATCCGGAAAACTTGCCATTCCCGGTGTCTGCACTGCAGATCCCAGAGGCGATCAAACGTATACAGAATATTTTGCAGCTGGAACAGAGCCCACTCAGACCTGTGATACTCACATCACTGTCAGCGTCTGCAAAGAAACCGGTCTTCTGCCAAGCTCTACCTGCCAGACCGAAATGAAAGTCTTCTTCAAGCGGCCGGAAGGAAGCACGGATGTCACCGATGATTCCAACTACGCAGCACCCACACAGACCTGTCCAGGCCACAAGGATCTCAGTCTTCTGGAGGAATATCTGAACAAAGAAACGGAGACCGAAACTGCTCAGTCTGAAGAACGCCGTGCAGAGGAAGACGGCGGCCTGAATCTGGATCAGATCCCGATTATTACAGAAGACACTCTGACGTTAAACTAATTTTTCCATTAAAAAGGAGCATATCAAGATCTTCGGTAGATATGCTCCTTTTTATTTTTTGATTTATTTATTTTTAGTTTACGCGTAACAATGAGCCTAAGTCCATACTTGCGCCCGCTGAAATAGAACGTAAATACTGCAATAACTTGAGAAACTCACAAAGCGTCTCTCTCATAGTTTATGCTTCTTCCAGAACCAGCTTGGCTGCTCCGTAAATTCCGGCATCGTTTCCAAGGGTCGCTAACACAAAGGCTGCATCCTTGCAGCTTGGAAATGCATAAACTTTATAATATTTTTGAATGTATTCCAGTAGAACAGGACCTGCCTTGGATACTCCTCCTCCGATGACAAAGACCTGAGGATCTACCACACCAGCGATGACGGCCAAAGCCGTTCCCAGATATTTTCCAAAGGTTTCTGCCACTTCTTTTGCCACTTCATCTCCTGCTTTTACTGCATCAAACACAGTTTTGGCAGATACTTCTGCCGCATCCCGCATGAGAGAAGGTCTGTCATCTGCTGCCAAAGCTTTTCTTGCCAGTCTGGCAATACCTGTGGCAGAAGCTACCTGCTCCAGACAGCCTTTGTTTCCACAGTTGCAGCTTTCTGTAATGGTATCATCCACATGCACGTGACCGATCTCACCGCCTGCACCGTGGGTTCCGCTGATGATCTTTCCGTTGATGATGATACCGCCGCCAACACCAGTTCCCAGAGTGGCTAAAACCACATTGCGGTACCCGGCTGCGCCGCCCATCCACATTTCACCAAGAGCTGCCACATTGGCATCGTTTCCTGCACGCACCGGAAGTCCGGTAAGCTCTGCCAGTTCTTTTTCAATGCATTTGTGACCCCAGTGCAGGTTCACTGCCATAAGCACATCGCCGTTTTCATCCACCGGTCCTGGAACACCAATGCCCACGCCGGCAATCTCTTCTTTATTCAGGGACTTTTCCTGGATCTTTTTTTCAATGGCTTCTGCCACATCTGTTAAGATATGGGCGCCTTCTTCTTCGGTTCTGGTTGGGATTTCCCATTTGTCCAGCACCTTTCCCTCTACATCAAACAATCCGCATTTTACGGTTGTGCCTCCTACGTCGATTCCAAAACAATATTTTTTCATTGGTCTTCCTCCGATCTGCTCTTTCTGCTTAAGGATTCCTGCACACGCTTGTACAGTTCTTTTGCTGCATTGTAACCCATCTTTTTCTGTCTGTGGTTGACAGCGGCTGATTCTACGATGATCGCCAGATTTCGTCCCGGACGGATGGGAAGAGAATGGCATACCACTTTGTTTCCAAGAAACTCCGTATACTCTTCTTCCAGTCCCAGACGGTCATATTCTTTGTCTCTGTCCCACTCTTCCAGCTTGATGACCAGGTCAATGGACTGAGTATCCTTTACGCTCTCTACTCCATACAGAGTCTTCACATCAATAATGCCGATACCACGGAGTTCAATAAAATGCCTTGTAATATCCGGCGCGCTTCCGATCAGCGTCTCATCGCTAACCCTGCGGATCTCCACCACGTCATCGCTGATGAGACGGTGTCCACGCTTGATCAGCTCCAGGGCTGCCTCACTTTTTCCAATGCCGCTCTCACCCATAATCAGGATCCCTTCACCATACACATCTACCAGCACTCCGTGAATGGAAATGCAGGGTGCCAGCTCTACGTTCAGCCAGCGGATCACTTCCGCCATAAACGGGGAAGTAGCTTTGGTAGTGGTAAACACCGGGATGCCCTTCTCTGCTGCCATCCGCAGAATGTCATCGTCCGGCTTGGTCTTGGTGGTATAGACCATGCAGGGAATCTTATAGGAAAGGAACTGTTCGTAAATGGCCAGTTTCTTTTCTCTGCTCTCATTTTCCAGGTAGGTGTACTCTACATATCCTACCACCTGCACTCTTTCATAGGCGAAATGTGCAAAATATCCGGCAAGCTGAAGCGCCGGACGGTTGATCTCCGGTGTGGTGATCCGGATATGGGAAATGTCCACTTCCGGTGTCACGTTCTTCAGATCCAGCTTCTCTACCAGTTTCGATAATGCCACACTGCTCATCTGTCTGTTCTCCTTCACGCTCTCATCATGCAGGGGCGAAAATGCTGAAAATTTCCCCCGATGCTGGCTCTATTTTAGCATAATCCCACAGGAACATCAATCCTCTTCTTCCACTGTCACTGTCTTTTTCCCTGGACCGTGGAAAAATTCATAGACGCTTCTGGCACTGGCCGCATTCATAGATTCTGCCGCCGCCAGCTCTTCCTCACTGGCCCTCTGGATAGCCTCTAAGGATTTAAACTGCCTCATCAGGGCTTTTCTTCTGGCAGGGCCGATACCTTCAATGTCATCCAATACAGAATGCACCTGCTCTTTGCTGCGCAAGGACCGGTGGTACTCAATGGCAAACCGGTGGGCCTCGTCCTGAATCCGGGTAATCAGACGGAAGCCTTCACTGTTCCGGTCAATGGGAATCTCCACATTCTGATAATACAAACCGCGGGTCCGATGGTTGTCATCCTTTACCATGCCGCACACGGGAATGGAGAGCCCCAGCTTGTCTAAAACCCGCAGTGCCACATTCACCTGGCCTCTTCCACCGTCCATCATGATCAGATCAGGAAAAACACTGAATTTTCCAAACTGGTTTTCCATCTTCCGTTCTTCTAATTCTTTCTGCTCTTCCATTCCGTGGGAAAAGCGTCTGGTCAGCACTTCCTCCATACTGGCGTAATCGTCCGGTCCCTGGACAGAACGGATCTTAAATTTCCGGTAATCGCTTCGTTTTGGGCTTCCTCCCTCGTACACAATCATGGAACCTACGGATTCAAAGCCGCTGATGTTGGAAATATCGTAGGCCTCCACCCTGCGCACCGGATCCATTCCAAGAAGCCCGGAAATCTCTTTCATAGCTCCGATGGTTCTGCCTTCTTCACGCTTAATCCGCTCTTTATCCTTTGCAAGTACCATCTGGGCATTGGTTCTTGCTAACTCCACCAGCTTTTCTTTTTCTCCTTTTTTCGGCGTTTTCAGATACACCCGTCCGCCTCTTCTGGCACTTAACCACTCTTCTAACACCTGTGCGTCCTCGATTTCCACAGGAAGCATCACCATTCTGGGAATAAAGGGTGTGCCTGCATAAAACTGTTTTAAAAAGCTGGAAAGGATTTCCGCCTGGGTGTCCTCATACGCCACCCGCAAGTAGAAATGATCTCTTCCGATCATCCGGCCGCCCCGGATGAAAAACATCTGCACCACTGCATCAAAGTCTTCCACTGCCACTGCACAGATGTCCTTGTCTTCTCCGTCGCTGTTGGTGATTTTCTGCTTCTGGGCAATCTGCTTGACGCTGTTTAACAAATCCCTCTGGACAATGGCCGCCTCAAAATCCATTTTTTCTGACGCTTCCATCATCCGCTTTTCCAAAAGCTTCAGCACGGGATCATAGTTTCCCCCTAAAAATGCCAGGGCTTCATTCACCGCCGCCCGGTATTCTTCCTTGCTGATATACCCCTGGCAGGGCGCGTTGCACTGATGGATATGATAATTTAAGCAGGGTCTGTCGTTTCCGATCTCCTTTGGCAGGCTTCGGTTACAGGTGCGTATCCGGTAAATTTTCTGGAGCAGTTCAATGGTGTCTTTCACCGCGCCTGCACTGGTGTACGGCCCGAAATATTTGTTTTTGTCCTTTTTCATAGTTCTGGAAAACAGGATTCTGGGATACTCCTCTGCGGTTGTCACCTTGATAAAAGGATAGGTCTTGTCATCCGTCAGCATGGTATTGTATTTGGGCCGGTGTTCCTTGATTAGGTTGCACTCCAGCACCAGGGCTTCCAGCTCGGAATCTGTCACAATATACTCAAACCGCCGGATTTTGGTCACCATCCGCTCGATTTTTGGCCCCTTGTTCCGGCTGGTCTGAAAATACTGACGTACCCGGTTTTTCAGGCTGATGGCCTTTCCCACATAGATGATGGCATCCGTTTCATCGTGCATGAGATAAACCCCAGGCTTTCCCGGAAGTTTTTTCAGCTCTTCTTCAATATTAAAATTCATCCCTCTCCTCCTTTTCTCTCAGAGATTCCATAAACACAAAAGGCGCTGCCTTGCTTTTAGACAGCGCCTCATACGATTTTTCTTCTTATTCTTCCGAATTCCAGGGAATCACTTCCTCCTTTGCAGATGCTGTATCTTCTACAGTATCTGCTGCCGATTCCTCCGCCTGCTCCGGCGCCTCTTCCTGCACCGGTTCTTCCTTCGGCTGCTCTACTTTTTCCAGAATTTCCATAAATTCTTTTCCGGTAATGGTCTCTTTTTCAATCAGGTACGCTGCAATCTTATCCAGTGCCTCCCGATGCTCGTTCAGCAGCTGTTTTGCCTTCTCATAGGATTCTTCCAGTACCTTCATCACTTCCCGGTCCACTTCTGCTGCTGTCTCATCACTGCAGTTCATTACAGTACGGTCATTTAAATACTGATTGGCAGCGGTCTCAATGCCCATCATGCCAAATTTCTTTGACATACCGTAGCGGGTAATCATGGCTCTTGCAATTCTGGTGGCCTGCTCAATATCATTGGAAGCGCCTGTGGTCACAGAATCAAACACAATCTCCTCTGCCGCACGGCCGCCTACAAATTCTACCAGTCTTGCCCGGATCTCTGCTTCCGTATTCAGGTACTTTTCTTCCTCCGGCACGTTCATAACATATCCAAGTGCTCCCATGGTACGGGGTACAATGGTAATCTTCTGCACTGGCTCAGAATGCTTCTGCAGGGCGCTCACCAGAGCATGTCCTACTTCGTGGTAGGAAACAATCCGCCGCTCTTCCTGACTTAAAATCTTATTCTTCTTTTCTTTTCCCACCATGACCACTTCTACCGCTTCAAACAGATCTGCCTGTGAAACGGCATTGCGGCCTTTCTTTACTGCCAGAATGGCTGCTTCATTAACCATATTGGCAAGGTCAGAACCTACTGCTCCGGAAGTTGCCAGGGCAATGGCATCGAAATCTACGGTGTCATCCAGGCTTACATTTCTAGCATGAACCTTCAGAATGTCCACACGGCCTTTCAAATCCGGCTTGTCCACAATGACTCTTCTGTCAAAACGTCCCGGACGCAGCAGAGCCGGGTCCAAAACTTCCGGACGATTAGTAGCTGCCAGAATCAGCAGACCGCTGTTGGTATCAAATCCATCCATCTCTGCCAGGAGCTGGTTTAAAGTCTGCTCCCGCTCATCATTGCCTCCACCGTAACCGCTGTCACGTGTCTTTCCGATGGCATCAATCTCATCAATAAAAATAATACAGGGTGCATTTTTCTTTGCTTCTTCAAACAGGTCACGCACACGGGATGCGCCCACGCCCACAAACATTTCCACAAATCCGGAACCGGAAATGGAAAAGAAGGGACGCTTGGCCTCTCCTGCCACGGCTTTTGCCAGAAGAGTTTTACCAGTACCCGGAGGGCCTACCAAAAGGGCTCCTTTGGGAAGCTTTGCACCAAGCTTGGTATATTTCCCAGGATTTTCCAGGAAATCTACCACTTCCTGAAGGGATTCCTTTGCCTCATCCTGGCCTGCCACGTCTTTAAAGGTCACGCCGGTTTCTTTCTGTTCATCGTATACCTGGGCTTTGGCTTTTCCAACACCCATCATTCCGCCGCCTTTGCTCATCTTGCGCATCACAAACCACAAAACACCCCAGATCAGAAGAAGCGGCAGGAACGTAATCAGCAGGTTGTAAATCAGGGCGGATGTCATATCCGGCACTTCTTTGTTGAAGGTCACGCCTGCTGCCAGCAGTTTGCTTGTCAAATCCGGATCATCCACCACTCCGGTATAATAAGAATAGCGGATGCCGGCAAATGGCTGGCTTCTCGGTGTAATATCAATCTCGCTGGATGTGATGGTCACCGATGCCACCTGTCCGTTTTCTACCATGGTGATAAACTGATCATATGAAATTTCCTGGCGCGTGGAGTTCTTAAACATGCTGCTGAACAGGTTGATCACCACCAGCGCGGCCAGCGTTACAATCAGAAAAATAACAATAGTCTGCGTATTCTTCGGCTGCTTATTGTTATTATTCTGCTGATTTTGATTATTATCCATTCTTTTCCTCCCCTGTGTTATCTGCAGGAAATCTCTTTTTCTTTCATTTTCCGTGGAAACATCCTGCAGCAATCTCTTTCATTATAAAGATTGTTCTCCCAGAAATCAATAAAGACTTTGTGAAATTTTTGCGTTTTCTTATGGAAAAATCCCCTGTTCCTGTAGTATACTGAATTTCATAAATGATGTCATATGAATTGCTCCGTGCTGCGCATCTGCGTATTCACTCCGGTCGGTGCAAAACGAACATCCACTGGATGTTCTGCACATACCGGGGCAGATCATAAAGCCATAAAACCACTCCTTTGCGGACACATCGTGGTTTCAGGCTTTTGATCCTGGCATCAAATATACTATAGAAGGATGGACCACTACTTATGAAAATCGGGTTTGATAATGAAAAATACCTCCGGATGCAGTCTGAGCATATCCGGGAGCGCATCAATCAGTTCGGCAACAAGCTGTATCTGGAATTTGGCGGAAAGCTTTTTGACGACTATCACGCTTCCAGAGTTCTGCCGGGTTTTGCTCCTGACAGCAAACTTCAGATGCTTCTCCAGTTAAAGGATCAGGCAGAAATCGTCATTGTCATCAGCGCTTCTGACATTGAAAAGAATAAAGTCCGGGGTGATCTGGGCATTACTTATGATACCGATGTACTTCGCCTGATTGACGCTTTCCGCTCCAGAGATCTTTATGTAGGAAGCGTTGTCATCACTCAGTATTCCGGGCAGAGCGCCGCAGATGCCTTTCGCGCCCGCCTGGAAAAATTAGGATTTCCTGTTTATATCCACTATTCCATTGCCGGCTATCCAGCCAATATTCCTCTCATTGTCAGTGATGAAGGCTACGGAAAAAATGATTATATCGAAACCAAACGTCCCCTGGTTGTCATCACAGCTCCAGGCCCCGGCAGCGGAAAAATGGCCACCTGCCTTTCCCAGCTTTACCACGAACACAAGCGGGGCATTCCGGCAGGCTACTCCAAATTTGAGACCTTCCCCATCTGGAACATTCCGCTGAAGCATCCGGTAAACCTGGCATACGAAGCAGCCACTGCAGACTTAAACGATGTCAATATGATTGACCCCTTCCACCTGGAAGCCTACGGTGTCACCACCGTCAACTACAACCGGGATGTGGAAATCTTCCCTGTGCTCAGCGCCATTTTTGAACAAATTTATGGTGAAAATCCCTACAAATCCCCCACTGATATGGGCGTCAATATGGCTGGAAACTGCATCATCGACGATGAAGTCTGCCAGGAAGCTTCCCGCCAGGAGATCATCCGCCGCTACTATGATTCCTTAAAACGTCTGGCAGACGGCATGGGAAATGACCAGGAAGTCTACAAATTAGAGTTGTTAATGAAGCAGGCAAAAGTATCCGTATCCGACCGTCCAGTAGTTACTGCTGCCATGGACCGTGAAAAAGTGGATGGAATGCCCTGTGCTGCCCTGGAGCTTACAGACGGGCGCATGATCACCGGCGGTACTTCCGATCTTTTGGGCGCTGCCTCTGCCCTCCTGTTAAATGCCCTGAAATCTCTTGCCGGTATCGACCACCAGGTAAAAGTGATTTCTCCGGAATCTATCTCCCCGATCCAGTATTTAAAGACTGCTTACCTTGGAAGCACCAATCCAAGACTTCACACCGATGAAGTCCTGATTGCCCTTTCTGCATCTGCAGCGCAAAATCCTCTGGCCCGCCAGACCTTGGAACAGCTTCCGAAACTTTCCGGCTGCCAGGCCCATGCTTCTGTAATTCTCTCCTCCGTGGACGTGCGTACTCTGAAAAAACTTGGTATCCAGCTGACACAGGAGCCCAGATACGAAGATAAAAAACTTTATCACTGATTGTATTTTTTTCGAATTTTCTCTGTTCAATTCAAAAAAAGAGGTGTATAATACGTTTTTTATTGATGCCAGGGTCAAAAGCCTGAAACCACGATGTGCTCGCACAGGAATGGTTTTATGGCTTTATGGGCCACCCCGATATGAGCATGAAAGCGGAGCGTCAGCTTCATAATATGCGAATGGCGGGTAGAATTGTGAGAGTGCGCAGCACTGAGCAATTCGCATGGCATTTTTTAACACCAACATTTTATTTACCACTGTGAAGGAGGAAAAAACATGTCTGTAAAATACGTATTCGTGACTGGCGGCGTTGTTTCCGGTCTTGGAAAAGGCATTACTGCTGCTTCCCTGGGACGTCTTTTAAAAGCCAGAGGCTACAAAGTGACCATGCAGAAATTTGATCCCTACATCAACATCGACCCCGGCACCATGAACCCCATCCAGCACGGAGAAGTTTTTGTTACCGATGACGGTGTGGAGACTGACCTGGACCTTGGACACTATGAGCGCTTCATTGATGAAAGCCTGAACAAAAACTCCAACGTCACCACCGGAAAAATTTACTGGTCTGTTCTGCAGAAAGAACGCAGGGGTGATTTCGGCGGCGGTACCGTTCAGGTCATCCCCCATATCACGAATGAGATCAAGAGCCGTTTTTACCGGAACTTCACAGAAGAAGATACCCATATCGCCATCATTGAGGTCGGCGGTACCGTAGGAGACATCGAAAGCCAGCCGTTTCTGGAGGCCATCCGCCAGTTCCAGCATGACTGCGGCCACGAGAATGTAATCCTCATCCACGTCACCCTGATCCCCTACCTGAAAGCTTCCGGCGAGATGAAGACCAAGCCTACCCAGGCAAGCGTCAAAGAACTGCAGAGTATGGGAATTCAGCCGGATATCCTGGTATGCCGTTCTGAGCTTCCCTTAGAGCCCGGCATCAAGGATAAGATCGCTCTGTTCTGCAACGTTCCCAGCAGCCATGTTCTTCAGAATCTGGATGTGGAATACCTCTACGAAGCTCCTCTTGCCATGGAAAAAGAGCATCTGGCACAGGTTGCCTGTGAGTGCTTAAACCTGCCCTGTCCGGAACCGGATCTGACCGACTGGAAGCAGATGGTAGAATCCCTGCGCCATCCCACCTGCGAAGTGAACATTGCCCTGGTTGGAAAATATATCCAGCTGCATGACGCTTACATTAGTGTGGTAGAAGCCTTAAAGCACGGCGGCATTGCCAACAGCGCCACTGTCAACATCAAATGGGTGGATTCTGAACTGGTTACCGAAGAAAACGTTGATGACATCTTAAAAGATCAGGACGGCATCCTGGTTCCCGGCGGTTTTGGCGACCGCGGCATCGAAGGAAAAATCACAGCCATTGAATATGCCCGCACCCATAACAAACCCTTCCTGGGCCTGTGCCTTGGTATGCAGATGGCCATTGTAGAATATGCCCGCCATGTGGTGGGATACCGTGACGCCCACAGCGTGGAGTTAAATCCCCAGACTACCCATCCGGTAATTGCCCTGATGCCGGATCAGAACGGTGTAGAAGACATCGGCGGTACCTTAAGGCTTGGTTCTTACCCCTGTGTTCTGGACAAATCCACCAAAGCCTATGAACTTTACGGTGAGGAGGTCATCCATGAGCGCCACCGCCACCGCTACGAAGTCAACAATGACTACCGGAAGATTCTGACGGAAAAAGGCATGACACTCTCTGGTCTCTCTCCGGATGGACGTATCGTAGAAATGATTGAGCTGAAGGATCATCCGTTCTTTGTAGCCACCCAGGCGCATCCGGAATTCAAATCCCGTCCCAACCGTCCGCATCCTCTCTTTAAAGGCTTTATTCACGCCGCTTTAGAGAATCACGTAAACTAATTTTTCACTTTGCTAATTTCCGAGAACATTGCAGCCAGAAATCTGCAATGTTCTCTTTCTTTTTTCCTCTTTTTGCGGTACACTAAAGATACCAAACATGTAAAGGAGTAACGATCATGCAGATTTATCGTGCAAAAGATTATCATGACATGAGCCGCAAGGCCGCAAATATCATTTCCGCCCAGGTCATTATGAAACCGTCCTGCGTTCTTGGTCTGGCTACCGGCTCTACCCCCATCGGCACATACCGTCAGCTCATTGAGTGGTATGAAAAAGGCGATCTGGATTTCGCCCATGTCACCAGCGTCAATCTGGACGAGTACAAAGGACTTTCCGGAGACAATGACCAGAGCTACCGCTATTTCATGAACCACAATTTCTTCAGCCACATCAACATTCCTATGGAGCGCACCTTCGTCCCAAACGGACTGGAGAAGAATTCTGACGCTGCCTGCGCCGCTTACAACGAGATTATCCGTTCCTGCGGCGGCATTGACCTGCAGCTTTTAGGCCTTGGCCACAACGGTCATATTGGCTTTAATGAGCCAGGAGAAGCTTTCGAAAAGGAAACACACTGTGTTGACCTGACAGAAAGCACCATTGAGGCAAATAAACGTTTCTTCGAAAAAGAAGAAGATGTTCCCAGACAGGCTTACACCATGGGTATTAAAAACATCATGCAGGCCAGAAAGATTCTGCTGGTAGTAAGCGGCGAAGACAAAGCGGATATCCTTGCACAGGTCTTAGAAGGCCCCATTACCCCACAGGTACCCGCTTCCATCCTTCAGCTGCATAATGATGTGACGGTCGTTGCCGATGAAGCAGCCCTGTCCAAACTGACCCGTTATTAAGGGAGGCGCTTCCTTTATGAAAATCACACATGCTTCTGTATTTCAGGAGGACGGCAGCTTTTTGGTTCAGGACATCTGCTTTGAAAATGGCATTTTCTGCCAGGAAAGTGCCGGACCAGAAGTCGATGCTTCCGGGCTTTACGCCATTCCAGGCCTTACTGATATCCATTTTCACGGATGTGTGGGCTATGATTTCTGCGACGGTACTGAAGAGGCCATCCGCGCCATGGCTGCGTATGAAGTAAAAAATGGAATCACTACCATCACTCCCGCTACCATGACCTTCAGTGAAGAGATTCTGACTGGTATCTGCCGCACGGCTGCCGCCTACAAGGCTGCCCAGGATGCCTCCCCGGAACCTCTTGCTATTTTAGAAGGCATCAATATGGAAGGTCCCTTTATCTCCCCTGCCAAAAAGGGAGCTCAGAATGGTCTTTACATCCACAAACCGGATGTGCCCATGTTTTTAAGGCTCCAGAAAGCCGCTGGCGGCCTTTTTAAACTGGTAGACATTGCTCCCGAAGAAGAAGGTGCTATGGAGTTTATTGACGCCTTAAAAAACCAGGTAGCCATTTCTCTGGCCCATACCACTGCCGATTATGACACAGCAAAAGAGGCTTATGACCGAGGTGCCTGCCATGCCACCCACCTTTACAATGCCATGCCGTCATTTTCCCACCGCGCTCCCGGCGTCATCGGTGCTGCCTGTGACAGCCCCCACGTCCGCGCAGAGCTTATCTGTGACGGCATCCATCTTCATCCGGCTGCTGTCCGTACAACGTTTAAAATGTTCGGAGATGACCGCCTGATCCTTATCAGCGACAGTATGATGGCCACCGGCCTGAATGACGGCGAATATGCCCTGGGCGGCCAGCCGGTAACTGTCCGCGGAAACCTTGCCACCCTGGCAGACGGCACCATTGCCGGTTCTGCTACCAACCTGATGGACTGTGTCCGCACTGCTGTAAAGAAAATGGACATTCCCCTTGGAAGTGCCGTAAAATGCGCTGCTGTCAACTCTGCCAAAGCCGTTGGTATCTATGACCGCTACGGCTCCATCACTCCAGGAAAAACCGCCAATCTGGTTCTCTTAGACAAAGACCTGAACCTGAAAACAGTCTACCTGCGCGGAATATCCATTGCCCTTTAATTCAAAAAAAGAACCGCCTCACAGAAAATTGACCCGTTCTTTGGATCTTTCTTCTGTGCGGCGGTTTTATAATTCCAAAATACTGTATTCTTACAGGACTTTCTGGCAGGTAACAGCTAAAACGCCAGGACCTACATGGCAGGCAATGCTTAAAGACACCGGATCTATCGTTGCAAACTTCAGATCCGGGAAAGCTGCCTTGATTTCTTCTTTCCATTCTTCGGCTTCTTCCGGATTTCCAGCATAAGCAGCTGCCAGCTCTACTTTTCCAAGTGCTGCCTGCTCCTTAAACCGTGTCTCCAGATCTTTTTTCAGTGCATCCAGCATAATTTTCTTTGCTTTGTTTTTTCCTCTTGCCTTTGCATAAGCATCCAGCTTCTCTCCCTGGATCTGCAGTACCGGCTTCAGATTCAAAATCGTGCCAAGAGCAGCGGCTGCCGGAGTGATTCTTCCGCCCTTCTTTAAGTATTTCAAAGATTCCACCATCAGATAAATGCTGGCTTCCATCTTCTCTGCCTCCAGGATCTCTTTGATCTCGGCTGCATCCTTTCCTTCTTTTGCCAGTTTCAGTGCATCCAGCACGGACTGTTTCTGTGTCACAGAAATACGCTGGTTGTTTACCACCTGGACTTTTCCATCATACTCTGCTGCCAGGGCAGTGGCTGTATCGCAGGATGCAGACAGGCCGCTGGACATGGGAATATGTACCACTTCATCGTATTCCTTCAGGATATCATCCCACATCGCCATCACATCTGCCGGAGATGGCTGGGAAGTGCTGATTTCCTCATCTTCGGAAAGCTGTCTGAAGAAATCTTCCTGCGTCAGATTGATTCCCTCAAAAAGAGTCTCTCCATTAATCATAAATGGCATCGGAATTACGAAAACTCCCAGTTCTTTTCCCTGTTCCTGAGTGATTCCGCTGTTGCTGTCTGTCATAATCGCTATCTTTTTCATTTCGTCAACCTCTGCATCTTTTATTTTTTTAGGATACTTTATTCTCCGCCTCATCCTGGCGTTCTTTTTCTTCCTTACGTTTTTCTTTTCTTCTTTTTTCCGGAAGAAAGTCTTCAAAAATAGCAATTCCGCCATCTTTTCGAACCTTTTTCAATGTCTCCGGATCTTTCACCGTCCAGTTAAACATGGATACCCCGTACAGTTTTCTGCACAGCCACAGGCTGGGAGCCTTTCTGTCCAGATGCTGATAAGAAATAAAATCCGGCCTGGTCAGCACATTGGAAAACAGATTGTGATGCAGGAAATCTCCCACCACATTCACCCTGGTGCCATGTTTTCGAAAATACTCGCTTAACTGTCCCCTCACCATATCCGGCCGGTTCTTTTTCAACCAGTGGAGCACTCTGGGATCAAAAGACTCAATACAGTACAGGCCTTTGTAGGTATCCAGTTCTCTGCAGACTGCTCTGCAGATCTCTTTATAATCCCCTCTTACGGTTTTAATCTCAATCAGCAGGGGAACCTGTCCATTTACTATGTTCAGTACCTGGGAAAGAACCGGGATTTTCTCCTCTGTGCCTTCCAGGCAGCACTCCTGAAGCTCTGCCATGGTCTTTTCTTTTACCATCGCATTTACCCCACAGGTCCGTTTCAGCGAATCATCATGCATCACCAACAGACCTCCATCTTTTGTCAGATGAACATCCAGCTCCATACCATAGCCCAATTCCATGGCTCTTTGAAACGCTTTCATGGAATTTTCCGGGATTCCTGCCTTTTTATCATGAAGTCCTCTGTGTGCGTAATCATATTCTCTCAGCTTGTTCATTTCTGGTCTGCGTTTCAGTCTGGGAATCAAACTGACCGGCCAGAAAGCCAGCACAAGTACCACCACAGCCAAAATCACAATCCACTTCAGCATTCTGCATACTTCCCTTCTACACATTGCTTCCGTTCTCTGCTATTGTATCTCATTTATTCTTTTTCGACAACCCTTTTCCTTCTGTGCATTCCATAATCACTGCTCCTCCAAGATACAACACAGCAGCTGCCGTTCCGGTAGCCGCCCCAGCAGCCATCTGCCACAGTAAGATTTCCATAGAAACATAAAAAACATCATTGATCAATGCACCGGCTAAAGCACCTGTGCCAAGCATAATGCACAGATGAAACCGTTCTTTTTTTCTCACCGCCTGCATTCCTGCAAAACAGCAGACCTCACTGAATACTGCCTGGGCCATCATAAAGAATCCAATGATTCTGCTCTCCACAAGGCCTTCTGCAATCTCCTCTTCCCATAGAAATAAAGGCAGAGACCCTGCTGCTACCCACAAAAGGCCGGATACCAGCATTAAAATGCAGATCCATTGAAAATAAAGGATGTCTTTTTTCATAGCGGATTCTCCTTACTTTACATAAACTATGAGAAACTCGCAAAGCGTGTTTCTCAAGTTATCGCGGTATCTACGTTCCACTTCGGTCCGTGCTAAGCGTCACCGGCGCTTGTTTTGCACTGATCAAGTCTCGCGCAGGCACGGACTTTGGCTCATTTCTCGCGTAAATGCAAAAAGACAGATTCTCCTCATAAGAAAATCTGTCTTTTATGCCGGCGGCCGGACTCGAACCGGCACGGAGTTGCCCCCGAGGGATTTTAAGTCCCTTGCGTCTGCCAATTCCGCCACGCCGGCGTGGCGTTTTTTTACTGTAAATCCACTTCACAGTAAATGGGACCTATAGGGCTCGAACCTATGACCCTCTGCTTGTAAGGCAGATGCTC
>CAJMON010000019.1 GCA_905214955.1 uncultured bacterium | reverse complement strand
ATATTGAAATAAATATAAAAAACAAAAGAAAGAACGGGGACATAACAAAAGATTTAAGATGGAACGCCAGGATGTCCGCCGCCCTTCTTTGTCGGGAGAACTTCCTTGACTCTATAAGTGCAGTATGATACCCTAGAGCGTGTCTGAAAGATCATTCCTGCAATCTGCACGCCCCACTTTGCGGGAGATCCTGCCTTCATTCGGTTGACGCAGCCCGCTGCGCCGCCCTCATTCAGGTAAAATCTCCCACAAATTGTGACGCACATTTTACAGAAAGCATTTTTCAGACACGCTCTAGAAGCAGCGATTTTACAATGTATTTCACGGAAATTGGGCTAAGGAGGAAACGATTATGGGAGAAGAAAAACAACAGAAACTGCTGGGATTTTTTGAAGAAAAAGACGGGGCACTTCTGTACCGCTACGACGCAGAGCGCCTTCGCATCGAGCCCTGGGGAGAAAACAGCTTCCGGGTACGGGCATGGAAAACGGCAGACATGCCAGCGGAAAACTGGGCACTGGATGAGCTTCCAGAAAAAACACAGTCAGAGCCAGACGAAAAGCTCACCACTGGCGTAGAGATTCATGCATACTCTGCAGAAATCACCAACGGAAAAATTAAAGCAGTCATCAACAACATCGGAAAACTTTCCTTCTATAATAAAGAAGGCAAACTGCTCCTGGAAGAATATGTGCGTACCAGAGAAGACATGTTTGCGTCCACCACCAGCGCACTGGAAGTAGAAGCCAGAGAATTCAAACCTATCATCGGCGGCGATTACCAGCTGACCATGCGGTTCGAATCCGATCCAAAAGAAAAACTGTACGGAATGGGTCAGTACCAGCAGAAATTCCTGGATATCAAAGGCGCAGAGCTGGAGCTTGCCCACAGAAACTCCCAGGCAAGTGTGCCTTTTGTATTATCATCCAAAGGCTACGGATTTCTGTGGAACAATCCGGCGGTAGGAAGAGTCAGCTTCAACAAAAACATCACCACCTGGCAGGCACAGTCCGCAAAAAAACTGGACTACTGGATTACTGCAGGCGACACCCCGGCTGAGATTGAAGAAGCCTATGCAGATGCTACAGGAAAAGTGCCCATGATGCCCGAATACGGCCTTGGATTCTGGCAGTGCAAGCTGCGCTATCAGACCCAGGAAGAACTTCTGGAAGTGGCCAGAGAATACAAACGCCGCCAGATTCCCCTGGATGTCATTGTCATTGATTTTTTCCACTGGCCCAAACAGGGTGACTGGCGGTTCGATCCCACCTACTGGCCGGACCCCGATGCCATGATTGCAGAATTAAAAGAAATGGGTATTGAGCTGATGGTTTCCATATGGCCCATGGTGGATTACAAGAGTGAGAACTTCCAGGAGATGAAAGCCAAGGGCCTGCTGACCAGAGTGGAAAAAGGTGTCCGCATTGACAATACCTACATGGGCAATACCATCCAGTATGACCCCACCAATCCGGAAGCAAGAGAGTATGTCTGGGGAAAGGTAAAGAAAAATTATTACGACAAAGGAATTAAGATCTTCTGGCTGGATGAGGCAGAACCGGAGTACACGGTGTACGATTTTGAAAACTACCGCTACCATGCAGGTCCAAACGTGCAGGTAGGAAACATTTATCCGGTGATGTATGCAAAGACCTTTTTTGATGGCATGAGAGAGGCTGGACAGGAACAGGTAGTCAACCTGGTGCGCTGCGCCTGGGCAGGAAGCCAGAAATACGGCGCCCTGGTATGGTCCGGAGATATCCATTCCACCTTTGAAAGCTTTCAGAACCAGTTTGCGGCAGGATTAAACATGGCCATTGCAGGCATTCCCTGGTGGACCACAGACATCGGCGGATTTTTCGGCGCCAATATCTATGACAAAGCATACCACGAAGTTTTCGTGCGCTGGTTCGAGTACGGTACCTTCTGTCCGGTGATGCGTCTCCATGGAGACCGGATGCCCCACCAGCCGCAGCACGGAACTACCGGAGGAGCTGCCTGCGTATCCGGTGCTCCCAACGAAATCTGGTCTTACGGGGAAGAAGTGTATGAGATCTGCAAAAAATACATCCGCATCCGGGAAAATATGCGTCCCTATACCAGAGCCTTGATGCAGGCTGCCCATGAAAAAGGAACGCCGGTGATCAGGCCCCTGTTTTACGATTTTCCGGAAGATCCCATGTGCTGGGAAAACGAGAGCCAGTACCTGTATGGTCCGGACATTCTTGTAGCACCGGTGATGGAAAGAGGCGAGAAACAAAAAGAAGTCTACCTGCCCAAGGGCGCTGTATGGACCAATGTCTGGACAAAAGAAGTGTGGGAAGGCGGCCAGAGCGTGACAGTGGAGACACCACTGGATCAGATGCCGCTGTTTACCAGAGAAGGTTACACATTAGTCACGGAATAAAGAGAAACCTCCTCAGAGGGCGCTGCTTTTGACAGTGCCCTCTGGATGGCATCTAAGAGGATCTGAGAGGTATACTGGCTGGAGGAGTCACAGGTAAGGTCTTCCAGAGACTGTTTTTCACAGATTTGGCTGGCAAGATGCTCCATGGATGGTGCAGCAAGAGGATACATGGCAGATACTGTGCTGCCTAAATTGACCAGGCGGATGCCGGTGATCCGGCTGGCATCCACGGTGACTTCCGCTTCGGCATACTGTTCTCCCAGCCGGAAAGAGGCCGTGTAGATACCGGGAATGTAGTGTGCGTCTGAAGTGGTATTCTGGTGTGGAACGCTGGAAGAATCCGTCTTGGAAGGCAGAAACATCATGAGAAGCAGAACCACAAGAAGGGCTGCCAGTCCAAGGAAAATGCCGGTGTAGATCAGCTCCCGTTTTTTCAGCACAATGATGTGGGTATGGTTTTTCATGTGGACTCCATTAAAAGGCTGGTTTGTATAATGTATGGAGCAGGCAGAAAGATTATTCCCAAAAATTGATTATAGGGTAAAACTATAGCCGGCTGTATTTTTTTGAGATTAGCACTTTTGAAAGAAACGTGCTAGGATAAACACAAGTCGCGAGGTGACGAATATATGTCAGAAATTGTAATTGAAAATGTGTGCAAGACCTTTCAGTCAAAAGATGGAACGGTAAATGCACTGAAAAATGTAAATCTGACCATAGAGGCAGGAGACATTTACGGAATTATTGGAATGTCCGGAGCCGGAAAAAGTACACTGGTCAGATGTATGAATTTCCTGGAGGTGCCTACCACAGGAAGAGTACTGGTCCGGGGCAGAGCCTTGGGAGACCTGACACAGAGAGAACTGCGGAAACAGCGGGAGGAGATCGGAATGATCTTCCAGCATTTCAACCTGCTGATGCAGAAAAATGTTTTGGAAAACGTATGTTTTCCATTATACATTCAGAAAAAATCTAAAGAAACCGCCAGAAAACGTGCGGCAGAGCTTCTGGAGATTGTAGGATTAAAAGACAAGATGCACGCTTACCCGGCACAGCTTTCCGGAGGCCAGAAGCAGCGTGTGGCCATTGCAAGAGCACTGGCATCCGATCCGAAGATTCTGCTCTGCGACGAAGCCACCAGCGCACTGGATCCCCAGACAACCTCTTCGATTCTGGAGCTTTTACAGGATATCAACCACCGGTTTGGCATTACCATTGTGATCATTACCCACCAGATGGCGGTGGTACGGGAGATTTGTACCAGAGTGGCCATTATGCAGGAGGGAGAAGTGGCAGAGGTCGGAGACGTGGTGGAGATTTTCAACCATCCCAAGTCTCAGGTGGCCAGAGAGCTGATTCTTTCCGATGGCGGACACGATGGAGAAAAAGTTAAAAATACCGTCCGGGAACGGATTCAAAGCGGGAAAAAGATCCGCATTGTCTTCTCAGAAAACTCAGCGTTTGAACCGGTGATTTCCAATATGATCCTTACCTTTGGAGAACCCGTCAATATTTTACGGGCGGATACCAAAAATGTGGGCGGCGTTGCAAAAGGAGAAATGATCCTGGAATTTGCAAAAGGCAGCACACAGACAGAATCTATGAAGCGTTATCTGAAAGAACGCGGACTGGCAGTAGGGGAGGCAGATGATTATGTGGAGTAAAGAAGTGATCCAGATGATCGCAGAGGGAGTCTGGCAGACCCTGCTGATGACAGTAGTTTCTACTGTATTCGGATATCTGATCGGACTGCCTATGGGCGTTGCACTGGCTGTGACAGACAAAGAAGGACTGGCACCCAACAAAGTGGTCTACCAGATCCTGGATTTCATTGCAAACATTGTAAGAAGTATTCCGTTTATTATCCTGCTGATTCTGGTCATTCCGCTGACCCGTCTCATCGTGGGAAAGAGCTACGGTACAGAGGCCACCATCGTGCCGCTGGTACTGGCAGCAGGTCCGTTTATCGCCCGTATGGTGGAATCTTCCATCAACGAAGTGGATGCCGGAGTCGTAGAGGCAGCCAGAAGTATGGGAGCCAGCAACTGGCGGATCATTACCAGAGTCCTTCTGGTAGAGGCCAGAACTTCCCTGATTACAGGAGCCACCATTGCTATCGGAACTATCCTTGGATATTCTGCAATGGCAGGAACCGTAGGAGGAGGCGGACTTGGAGACATTGCCATCCGCTACGGATATCACCGATATCAGCCGGATATCATGATTGTTACGGTGATTCTTCTGGTTGTTCTGGTACAGATTTTCCAGACAATCGGTATGATCCTGGCATCCCGTCTGGACAAGAGAAAATAGCATTCCAAAAACGGCAGTAAAAAACAATTTTATATAAGAAACAAATATGAGGAGGAAACAAACATGAAAAAAGTATTCGCAGCATTTTTAACCGGAGCACTGGCAGTGAGCACCCTGGGAATGAGCGTATCTGCAGAAGGAACCACCATCAAAGTAGCAGCTTCTGCTACCCCTCACGCAGAGATTCTGGAGAAGGCAGCTCCCCTTCTGAAAGAAAAAGGATATGAACTGGATGTTGACATCTTTGATGATTATGTACTGCCAAATGAAGTGGTAGAGAGCGGCGAGTTTGATGCAAACTACTTCCAGCACATTCCGTACATGGAGCAGTTCAACGAAGAAAAAGGAACCCACCTGGTAAATGCAGGCGGCATCCACTATGAGCCGTTTGGAATTTATCCGGGAACCAAAGACAGCTTAGATGATCTGGCAGACGGCGACACCATCGCAGTTCCCAACGATACCACCAACGAGGCAAGAGCTCTTCTGCTTCTCCAGGACAATGGCATCATTACTCTGAAAGACGGCGCAGGCCTGACTGCTACCGTGACAGACATTGCAGAAAATCCGTACAACGTAGAGATCGTAGAGCTGGAAGCAGCACAGGTTCCCAGAGTTGTAAGTGAGACTGCTTATGTGGTTATGAATGGAAACTATGCACTGCAGGCAGGCTTCTCTGTAGCAAAAGATGCACTGGCTTATGAGAAATCCGATTCTGAAGCAGCAAAGACCTATGTAAACATCATTGCAGTCAAAGAAGGCAACGAAGAGAGCGATGCCATCAAAGCACTGGTAGAAGTTCTGAAATCTGACGATATCAAGAACTACATCAACGAGACCTATGACGGAGCCGTTGTTCCGTTTGAAGAGGATGCAGAAGCTGAAAGTGAGAGCGAGAGCGCAGAAGAGACCGAAACCGCAGAAGAGACCGCTTCTGAAACAGAAACTGAGACAAAATAATTTATAAGAACAGATATCACATAGTAGAAGCCGCTGCAAATCAGAAAAACATCTGGTTTGCGGCGGTTTTTGCGCTGACAGAAAAAGAAGGGTCTGTTATAATAGAAAAAAACGCTGATGCGGAAAAGCGGGGGATTTTTAAGATATGATCGGGATTGGCATTGACACAGGAGGAACATACACCGATGCGGTGGTGTATGATTTGAAAGAACGGAAGGTATTGAGTGCAGGAAAGGCGCTGACCACCAAGACTCATCTGGAAGAGGGCATCGGACAGGCTCTGGATGTACTGGATCAGGAGCTGGTAAAACAGGCAGAGCTTCTGGCACTGTCCACCACGCTTGCCACCAATGCCTGCGTGGAAGACAAAGGAAGCCGGGCAAAGATTCTGTTTATCGGCTTGGAGCAGGCAGACCAGGAGCGGCTGGCAGATGTGTATGAATCCTATGGATTTCATGATCCAGGCCAGTTGATTTTTTTGGATGGAAAGCCAGAAGGCATTTACAAGGAACCAAAAGAGCCGGACTGGGAGACCTTTCAGGCACAGGCTGCAGAATGTTTCGGTGATTGTGCAGCAGTGGGAACAGTGCAGATTTATCCCAGATCCAACGGCGGAAGATTTGAAAAAGAAGCAGAAAAACGGTTAAAAGAAACTCTTCAAATTCCAGTGACTACGGCCTATGAACTGTTTGCGGAAGATGACATCTTAAAGCGTGGAGCAGGCACTTTGCTGAATGCCAGGCTGATTCCGTTGATTGATGAATTTCTTCAGGCAGTGGGCCATGTGCTGAAGGAACGGAACCTGGCCATGCCCATCACCATTGTGCGCAGTGACGGAAGCCAGATGTCAGAGCTTCTGGCAAAAGAGTGCCCGGTAGAGACTCTGCTGTCCGGTCCTGCAGCCAGCGCGGTGGGAGGCAGTGTGCTGGCAGGAGAGCCGGATGCAGTGATTGTGGACATGGGCGGCACCACTACAGACATTGCCCTGGTGCGCCAGGAAAAGCCGGTCATGGCAGACCAGGGGATTTATATTGGAAAATGGAAAACCATGGTAAAAGGCATGTATGTGAAAACCTTTGCCCTGGGGGGAGACTCTGCGGTGCGTTTCCGGGATGGCAGGCTGTACATGGATGACAGGCGGGTGATTCCTCTTTCTCTTCTTGGAAAGGAACATCCGGAGATTGTACAGAAGTTGAAAAAATTGTCCGAAAAGCAGAGAATGCATACCCGGATGCTCCATGAATTTTATGTGCTTCAAAAAGACATCGCAGGAAAACATGGGTATACAGACGAAGAATACAAAATCTGCCAGGCATTAAAGGAAGGCCCTCTGATGGCAGAGGAGCTGGCAGAACGGATCGGAAGCGAAATTTATTTTCTGGATACCAGGCGGCTGGAGGAGGAAGAAGTCCTGATGAAAAGCGGACTGACTCCTACGGATATGATGGTGCTGAAAGGAGATTTTTCGATTTATCCAAAGGAAGCGGCCCAGGCGGCGTTAGGATTTGTTTCACGGAATGTGGGAATGGAGGCAGAACAGATTCCGGATGCGGTGTATGATCTGGTGGAAGAAAAAATGTACTGCAGCATTGCAAGGATTCTGATGGAGCAGAAATATCCAAAGAACGGAAAACTGCTGGGGGAAGAAAGTGTGGACCAGCTTTTAAAGTGGAGCTATGAGGATGCAAAAGCCCGGACAGGGGAGGAAAAGGCATGGATGTGCTGCCGGATTACCACAGATCTTCCCATAGTGGGAGCCGGGGCGCCCATCCATATTTTCCTTCCAAGAGTGGCGGCCCTTCTTGGCACCGAAGCGGTGGTGCCAAAGTTTGCAGAAGTGGCCAATGCCATTGGGTCCATTGCCGGACAGGTGGCAGCGAAGGTTCAGATCCGCATCAAAGCAGAATATGACGGCGCCGCCTTTTCCTGCTATTCGGTGTATGAGGGCACCAGCCGCCACACTTTTGAAAAGTATGCACCTGCAGAAGCCTTTGCACTGGAAGCAGCCCGCAGGGCAGTAAAAGAGAAGGCCATCCGCCAGGGCTCTTCCGAAAATCCCAGAATTCAGGTGGAGGTCAAGAAGATCCGCAGCGAATCAGCCCTTGCCAGCATCTTTTTCGAAAGCATTGTGGAGGCATCCGCCTACGATGAGTTTCAGGCGTAAAAAGGGAATTCCTTGATGTACTTACAAGAATGTGATAAGGTATAAAAGTACCAGGGCAAAAAAGTCCGGGGATAAAGAAGGGAGTTTCTATGGAACAGTATAAGAAAATCATCAGTGTACTTTGCGTGGGAGGAGTTCTGGCAGCAGCCATGACAGGATGTGGAAACAGTACAAAAACCGCGAAGACCGCTTCTGAGAATCCGATTTCCCTGACAGTATGGACCTACTACAACGGGGATCAGCTGGAGACATTCAACAGCCTGGTAGAAAAATTCAACATCACTACAGGAAAAGAAAAAGGAATTCAGATTGAAAGCCAGAGCCAGGGAAGTGTCAGCGACTTAGAGCAGAACGTGATGGATGCGGCTCAGAAAAAAGTAGGAGCGTCCGAGATGCCCAATATTTTTTCCGCATATGCCGATACTGCTTATACCTTGGATCAGATGGGCATGGTGGTAGATCTTGGAACCTATCTGACTGACGAAGAAAAAGAAAAATACATTTCCAGCTATCTGGAAGAAGGCGATTTCTCAGGAGATGGCAGTATCAAGATCTTCCCGGTGGCAAAATGTACTGAAGAGCTGTTTTTAAACAAGACAGACTGGGAAACCTTTGCAGGAGACTGTGGAGTTTCTGATGAAGACCTGCAGACTGTGGAAAGTTTGCTTGCAGTGGCAGAAAAGTATTATGATTGGTCCGGCGGAAAGGCCTTTTTCGGACGGGATGCCATGGCAAACTACATGCTCATTGGAGCAAAACAGTTAGGATGCACCCTGTTTGAGGTAAAAGACGGAAAGATGACTCTGGATTTTGATAAAGAAGTGGTGCGCCGCCTGTGGGACAGCTACTATGTTCCATTTGTAAAAGGCTGGTTTGCAGCATCCGGACGTTTTCGCAGCGATGACATCAAGACCGGAAACATTCTGGCGTATACCGGTTCCACATCCAGCGCCACGTTCTTTCCCACTCAGGTCATGGCAGATGACAACATAAGCTATGATATCGAGATGAAAGTTCTGCCAAGCCCGGTATTTGAAGGCGGAGAAGCTTATGCGGTTCAGCAGGGAGCCGGCATGGTAGTCACCAGAGGCACCGAGGAAGAAGAAGCAGCCAGCATGGAATTTTTGAAATGGTTCACAGAGCTGGAAAACAACATTGCCTTTTCCGTAGGAGCCGGATATCTTCCTGTTACAGTGGAAGCCAATGATATGGCAGAAATCAAAAAAAATACCAAACTCACCAGCAGTATGGAAGAAATTCTTTCAGAAGGTGTGGAAACAGTAACAAACAATACCCTGTACACTTCACCGGCATTTAAAGGCGGCGCAGATGCCCGCTCCATTCTGGAATATGCCATGAGCGACCAGGCAGCCAAAGACAGGGAAGCAGTCCTTGGAAAACTGGAAAAAGGAATCAGTGAGGAAGAGGCAGAAGCAGAATTTCTGTCCGATGCACATTTTGAAAGCTGGTACGAAAGCACACTGAAAAAACTGCAGGCACTGGAAGGATGAGGAGGACACCGTATATGAAACAACGGGGAAAGTCTAAATCTATTTTCAGAACGATTTTGTTCTCCGTTCTGGCAGTGTTGATCATCGAGATCGTCCTGCTGGTTTCAGCGCTGAATTTAAGCCGGGTAGGCCCGGAACTCGATAACAATGCCGTAGAGATTCTGAAAAAGCAGGTGGAGAACCGACAGAATTATCTGGAGGCACTGATGCAGGAGAACCAGAAGCTGTCGGATTTGTCAGACAAGATTGATGAGACATTTCTGGAATTGGAAGAGAAAGGAAAAATTCAGCTGGAAACCCTTGCAGAAAGCAGTAAGAACAGCCTTCCCCTTCTAAGCGCCGTGAGCGAAGATTTGATTTCCGCCATGCGCAGCAAAAATATCACAGGCATTTTTCTCATTTTAAATACCCAGGGTCTGGAAACATGCAAAAAAGGCTCCTCCCTTCCTGGAATTTACCTGCGGGATCTGGAGCCGGGAGCAGCGGCTTCCCAGAAGAATTCAGACCTTCTGCTGGAGCGCTGCCCCATTGAACTGGTGCGCACCATGGGAATTTCCACAGACAAAGGCTGGAAGCCCATGTTTGAGTATGACGGGGCAGAAAAAGAAGGATTTTTCTATTGGCCATTTCAGCAGGCATGGAATGACGGGTGCAGTCTTGACGAAGATGAATATGGCCACTGGACCACATCTTTGTATACGTTAAAAGGGGACAGCCGGGAAGCCATGGCGTATACCATTCCGCTGATTCTTCCGGATGGGAGACTCTATGGGGTATTGGGAATTGAAATGCTGACCTCTTATATGGAAACGCTTCTGCCAAGCCTGGAGCTGGAAAATGGCGGATATGGCACGTACTTTCTGGCAAATGCAGTTCAGTCCATGGAGGAAGAAAGCCTGAAAATCTGGCCGGTATGCACGTCTGCAGGAGAACCGGCACCCAAAGAGACAGCCTCAAGTCTGACTATTCGGAAAGTAAAAAAAGGAGAATACCAGGTCTGGCTGGATGGGCAGATGTGCAAAGGAGCGGCCGTAGGACTGGAATTTTACAGCCGGTATGCGCCTTTTTACGGAGAAAAATGGATGCTCATTGGAGTGGTGCCGGAAGAAAAGCTTTTTGCTTTTTCCCAGAAAATCATCTATATGCTTGCAGTATCAATTGCAGTGACCATGGTCATCGGTCTTGTGGGCAGTATTCTGGTAAGCCATCATCTGGCAAAGCCGGTGTTAAAGCTTTCAGAAGAGGTGGAAGAGGCTCAGAAAACCAGAAGCGACAGTATTTCCCTTTCCAAGACAGGAATCCGGGAGCTGGATCAGTTTGCAGGGGCCATTACCCAGTTAAGTCAGGACATTGTCCATACGTCCACCAAATTTTTGCGGATCATGGATATGGCCAGTGTAGAGCTGGGAGGCTATGAGATTCTGGGGGATGCAGAGGAAGTTTATACCACAGAAAACTTTTTTGCCATGCTGGGTTTGGAAAGGGATCCAAAGATGCCCATGACAGGAGCAGAGTTCCGGAAATTGCTGGAAGAGTTTGACGAAAAATGCCCCTGCGTTTATGGGCCGGACGGCATGAAAGTCTATCAGATTTTTGGACAGGGAGACCATTTCCGGTATGTCCGCCTGGAGATCAATGTTCAGGAGCAGATGCAGATTGGCCTGGCAGAGGATGTCACCGCTGTGACAGTAGAACGGCTTCGGATTGAGCATGAGAGGGATTACGATGCCCTGACAGGGCTTTATAACCGCAGAGCATTTCAGCGGGAGCTGGAAAAACTGTTTCAGAGGCCGGAAAAGCTGGGTCATGCAGCGTTTCTGATGCTGGATATGGACAACTTAAAAAAGACCAACGATACCTATGGGCATGACTGGGGAGACGATTACATCCGGACAGCAGGCAGATGCTTTGGTGCGCATGCACCGAAAAGCAGCCTGTGTTCCAGAATTTCCGGAGATGAGTTCAACTTATTTTTCTACGGTTACGAGAGTCAGGATGCCATTCGGGAGGCATTTGGAGAGCTGAAAGCCCAGTTGGAAAAGCAGGTGATTATCCTGCCAAATGGGCGGAAGATGGCTTTAAGCATTTCCGGAGGCGTTTCCTGGTATCCGGAAAACAGTACCGATCCGGCAGAACTTAAGAAGTATGCGGATTTTGCCATGTACCGGGTGAAAAAGACTCAAAAAGGAGAGTTTGGGGAATTTGATCTGGCACTGTACAATCAGGCTGACTACACCACACAGGTGCGGAGAGAATTCCACAAAGTGGTGGATGAGAGCCTCCTGAAGTATCATTTCCAGCCCATTATTTCTGCGGTGACGGGAGAAACGGAGGCTTATGAAGCGCTGATGAGAGTGCGGATGCCCCATGTGAATTCACCGGACATTGTCATGCGTCTGGCAAGAGAAGAAAACTGTCTTCATGAGATTGAGCGGATCACTTTATTTGAAGCTTCCAGGACATATGCGGCATTGGAAGAGCAGGGACTGGTGAAAAAAGGAAAGCTGCTGTTCTTAAATTCCATTGCCAGTGAATGTTTAAGTGATGAGGAATACAGGGAATATTATCAGAAGTTTCAGAGGCTGCTGGGCCAGCTTGTAGTGGAGATCACAGAAGAAGAGTCCATGAGTCTGGAAGCTATGGAAGTGAAACGAAATGCACCTGGATTTACCGGTACCTTTGCGCTGGATGATTACGGAAGCGGCTACAGCAATGAAAAAAATCTGCTGGAGCTTTCTCCGGGCTACATCAAGGTAGACATGTCACTGATTCGTCACATTGATGCTGATACGGACAAACAGCAGATGGTCTCTAATATCGTGAACTATGCCCACCAGCGGAGTATGAAGATCGTAGCAGAAGGAATTGAAACAGAGGAAGAACTTCGAAAAGTTCTGGAGCTTGGAGCAGATCTTCTGCAGGGATTTTTCCTTGCAAGGCCATCGGAAGTTCCGAAAGCGGTGAGTGAGCAGGCAGAAGCGGTGATCGAGGAAATGCGTATTCAGAATAAAAATGTGACATAAAAACAGAAAAGATTTCGAATGAGACAGGAATGTCAGAAAAACGGCACCGATTGGTGTCGTTTTTTTTTGCCAAGCATATCAATAATTGGTCTCCAAATGGTGATTTCGTCCAAAACTATTTCAAATATCTGATTTTCGAAAAGAAAATACAAAAAACGAAATAATCTGCTTGCTTTTTGGAAAAAAGAGTGTTATAGTAATGCAATCAAGAGGATTTCGTTTTTAAACAATTTGGGAGGAAAAACAGTGAAGAGAAATAGTTTTGGAGTAAAAAAGATGATTCGTGCAGCAGTCCTTTCTTTAGGAATTCTGACAGCAGCCGGTTTTACCGCAGCACCCGCTGATACCGTATGCGTCGCAGAAGCTGCTTCTTCTGTTTCACTGAACAAAACCAGCGTTACACTGGCTCCCAAGAAAAGTACAACACTGAAGCTGAAAGGTGCTAAGAAAAAGGTTACCTGGAAGTCCAGCAAATCTGCAGTTGCTTCCGTTTCCTCAAACGGAAAAGTAACCGCTAAGAAAGCTGGTAAGGCTACCATCACTGCAAAGAGCAATGGCAAGACTTACAAATGTGTTGTTACTGTAAAAGCTTCCTCCAAAAAGCGTGTATCCAGCAAAGCTGAAACCACTCTTTCTTCTAAAAACGTTTACTCCGCAATGATGTCCATGAAAGCTTCCTATCCGGAAGGCAAAACCTATACCAACGCAAATTACTATGCTTGGAAGGGTGGCATTTACGCTGGCGGTTATGGATGTGCAGGGTTCGCTTACATGCTCAGCGATGAAGCATTCGGAACTCTTCCTGCAAGAGTGGTAAGAACTTTTGATGACATCCGCGTAGGTGATATCATCCGCATGAACAATGATACACATACCGTAATTGTTCTGAAAGTAAAGAGTACCGGTGTGGTCGTAGCAGAAGGAAATTACAACAGTTCTGTACACTGGGGACGTTTCATTCCTTACAGTGATATCAATGCAACTGGAACTTACTTAATGACCCGTTATCCGCAGTAAACAATTTCTCTTAGATAATTTCGTTTTTGTACATATACTTCTCCCTTAAAAAATGAGCCACTGCTTTTGCAGTGGCTCAAAGTTTTATATAGACAGAGAAAAAAGAATAGGGTAAGACAAAAAGCAGACACGAAGCGGACAGGAGCCCAAGAGAACATGACACAGGAGAAAATACAGGCAGAAAAGAATGTGCTGACAGGAAGTTTTCTATCAAATGTGGCGATCTCAAAAATCGGCGTCAACAAGGCAGCGCCTTTTATCGGAGCTTCTACGGTGGTGTCCATTTTATCAGGGACACTGCTATTAAGAGAAAATTTTACCGTGTATCAAATGGCAGGAGCAGCGGTGATTTTAGCTGGCGTTTACCTTGCAAACTGAAAAAATCCGGCATAATTTTTCAGGTTTTCCACATACTACCCATAGATCATAAACGATGGAAAGGAATCTGGAAAACAGGAGGAAACAAACTAGATTATGAAAGCTACGGGAATTGTGAGAAGAATCGATGACCTTGGCCGTGTGGTCATTCCGAAAGAAATACGCAGGACATTACGCATCAAAGAAGGAGATCCCCTGGAAATTTACACAGACCACCATGGAGAGGTGATCCTGAAAAAATATTCCCCAATCAGCGAGCTGACAGATTTTGCAAAAGAATACGCAGAAGTTCTGGCTCAGTCCAGCGGCCATGCTGTGTGCATTACGGACCGGGATCAGGTAGTGGCAGCAGGAGGAGGAAGGAAAGACTGCGTAGGAAAAATTATCAGCGAGCAGCTGGGGACGGTGATTCAGGAAAGAAACCAGGTGCTTTCCGGGGAAAATGGAAAACATTATGTGAAAGTGACCCTGGATGAGTACGGAGGAGAAGTGCCGCAGGTGATATGCCCCATTTTGTGCCAGGGAGATGCCATTGGTTCAGTGATCCTGTTGAGCAGGGACAGCAGAGGACGTATGGGAGAGACAGAGGAGGTTCTGGCCAGATGTGCGGCAGGATTTCTGGGACGGCAGATGGAGCAGTAAAATAAGAATAAAAAAAGTACAAAAAAACGGCTGCATACACAGAAGTATGCGGCCGCTTTGCAGTTTTTACTGAAGTGCTTCCATGCCCATTTTTTCCAGCAGGTCTGCTTTCATACGATACAACTTGTCGGAAAGATCTACATACACTTCGTGGGGGTTTGCCAGACGCTTGGTTTCATCCCACAGGGTATCCAGTTCTTTCTGACAGATGGAACGGATCTCCATAACAGAGGGAGATTCATAAACACATACCCCTTTCTGGAAGACAGGAACCAGAAGCTCCCGGATGGTGAAGGTGTTTTTGTGGATTTTGGTTTTTTTCCAGGTTTCCTGGGGGTCAAAGATGATCATATCTTCGGATTCGCTGAAAGTTTCGCCAACCAGGCTGATCAGATCAGCACGGATTTTTCCGGTCTTTTTGTCGTAGATCCGATAAACGGTTTTGTTGCCGGGATTGGTAATTTTTTCTGTGTTTTCGGACAGTTTGATCTTGGGGATGAATTCGCCGGTGTTTTCATCCAGAACAGCAGCCAGCTTGTAGACACCGCCGAAAGCCGGGCAGTCCTTGGAAGTGATCAAATTGGTGCCAACACCCCAGGAAGTAATCTTAGCACCCTGGGTCTTTAAGCTGTCGATCAGGTATTCATCCAGGTCGCTGGAAGCGGATATAAAAGCATCCGGGAAACCGGCCTCGTCTAACATCTTTCGTGCCTGCTTGGACATGTAAGCCAGGTCGCCGCTGTCTAAGCGGATGCCATAGTTTTTCAGTGCGATACCGGAATCCCGCATTTCCTGGAATACCCGGATGGCATTGGGAACACCGGATTTTAAGGTGTCATAGGTGTCTACCAGCAGACAGCAGGCATTCGGATACAGATCCGCATAGGCTTTGAAAGCAGTGTATTCATCCGGAAAACTCATGATCCAGCTGTGTGCGTGGGTGCCTTTTACGGGAACGTCAAAGAGCTGTCCGGCCAGCACATTGGAAGTACCGATGCATCCACCGATCATGGCAGCTCTGGCACCGTAGGTGCCGGCATCCGGACCCTGGGCACGGCGGAGTCCAAATTCCATAATGCCGTCCCCTCTGGCAGCCAGAACGACTCTGGCAGATTTGGTGGCAATCAGGCTCTGGTGGTTGATGATATTTAAGATCGCAGTTTCTACCAGCTGTGCTTCCATAATGGGAGCAATAACCTTTACAAGGGGC
Organism: uncultured bacterium; assembly: GCA_905214955.1. GTDB lineage: Bacteria > Bacillota > Clostridia > Lachnospirales > Lachnospiraceae > Limivivens. The sequence continues at coordinate 28,095 of CAJMON010000019.1, read as the reverse complement.
TCTCTTGGGAAGACTACGGTGCCTTCTGGAATGGCATAAATGTCACCGGAGAAATGGAAATCCTTCAGGTAATCCAGAAAATCCTGCTCAAAGATGCCAAGGCTTCCAAGATAAGCAATGTCTTCCGGAAAAAAATGCAGGTTCTTAATATAGTCGATCACCTGTTCAAGACCTGCGGCAATGGCGTAACCGCCCTGACAGGGATTGCTCCGGTAGAACGCATCAAAGACCACTGTCTCGGTGTTCTGGGTTTTGAAATAGCCCTGCATCATGGTCAGCTCATACAGGTCTGTAAGCAGTGTTAAATTCATGGTACTCATATATACACCTCTTTATTCTGAACAGAAACACCTCAGTTCTGTTCTTGTAGGACATAACTTTTATCTATTGTTATAACACACTGCAGATGATTATCCAAGAGAAATATTTTGTTCATTACTGTGTGCCCGGCCTGGTTTTCCTGTTCCGGAGTGAAATCAGAAGGGACTACCAGATCAAAGAAAAGAGTGGGCTGTTCGTCTTTGGATGCCAGACGGAAATCATGGATGGAGAACCGGGGATCTACTTCATGAACCACCTGTTCGGTCAGGCATTTCAGCCTGAGAACTTCAGGATCGCTGGTTTCTACCGGATCCATATGGATCACCAGGAGAATGCCCAGTTCTTTCGCGGTATCCCGTTCAATTTTGTCGATAAGCTCATGAGAGGCCACCATATCGGCATCCCGGGAAAGTTCTGCATGGATAGTAGCCATACTGCGTCCTGGGCCGTAGTTGTGGATGATCAGGTCGTGGCTTCCGGTAATACCGGGGTAGGATTCTACTTTTTCTTTGATTTTTTTGTAAAGAGCAGGATCAATGGGGGCGCCGATCAAAGGTTCCAGGGTATCTTTGGCAATGCCGATTCCGGACCACATGACAAGGCCGGCTACCACCAGTCCTACAATGCCGTCTACGTTTACATGAAAGAAACGGAAAATCAGGAGGGAGACAATGGTGGCGGAAGTGGTGACTACATCTCCCATAGCATCGGCGGAAGTAGCCAGCATGACCTGAGAGTGGATGCGGTTTCCAAGCTTCTTATTAAAGGCACCAAGCCACAGCTTGATGCCGATGGAGAGAATCAGGATGACTACGGAAACTGTCTGAAAGACCATCTCTTCCGGATGCAGGATCTTGGTAAAAGAAGATTTTAAAAAGGTGAAACCAACTTCAATGATCAGAAATGCAACGATGAGAGCGGAAATATACTCAATCCGCCCGTGGCCGAAAGGATGCTCTTCATCTGCCGGTTTTTCTGCCATGCGCACGCCAATCAGGCTGATGATGGAAGAACCGGCATCTGAAAGGTTGTTGAAAGCGTCTGCAGTGACGGAAACACTTCGAAGGACAAGGCCGGTGACAAGCTTGATGGAAAACAGAAGAAAATTGCAGAAAATGCCTGTCACACCTGCCAAGATGCCGTAGGAAGTGCGGACTGCTGTATTTTCTACAGCAGAATAATTTGGAACAAAGTGACGTACCAGAAAATCAGTCATATAAAAACCCCCTTTTTCTACTATATGATATTCTGCTGGATTTTTTTCCGACAGGGCCGATCTGGTGTTAGTACAGTGAATATGAAGCAACCGCCATATTGACTTGCCTGATTTTTCATCTGCTGTGTTGTCGGCAATCGGCACAGCCACCGCTGCGCATCATTCCTCCTTCTTGCATATGAAGAAACGATCCTGCGCCAATATAGCAGATATTTAATTTTTACTGTACTGGAGTGTGTTTGAAAAAATCATTCCTGTAGATTATAAGGGATAGGGTGTCTGTTACGCTACTATAACTTGAAAAAAGTTTTTTGAAAAAAGGTATTGACAGAATCCAGGTACTGTCGTATAATCTTGAGTGTTGAAGTGATGGGCTATCGCCAAACGGTAAGGCAACGGACTCTGACTCCGTCATTTTCCAGGTTCGAATCCTGGTAGCCCAGCTATTAGGATTGCTGAAGAAGCAGTCCTTTTTTTGTGCCAAAAAGAAAGGAATCCAGGATATGATTTACGAGTTTGACAGCAGGATACGTTACAGTGAGGTAAACAAAGAAGGAGAATTATCCCTTGGAGGGCTGATCAATTATTTTCAGGACTGCAGCCTGTTTCAGTCGGAGCATCTGGGGCTTGGCGTTGCCCATCTGAAAGAAAAACATCGGGCATGGTTGCTTTCTTCCTGGCAGGTGGAGATCTGCAAAAAGCCCATGTTTGGTGAAAAAGTCACGATTCAGACCTGGTCTTATGGATTTAAAGGATTTTATGGATACCGGAATTTCTGCATGAAGGGGGAAAATGGAGAAATTCTGGCATCTGCGGGAACCATCTGGGTGTATGTGGATACAGAAAGCGGCCATCCTTCCAGGATTGATGAGGAAGAACTGTCAGGCTATGGAGTGTCGGAAAAACTTTCTATGAAATACGCAGACAGAAAGATTCCATTTCCGGAAGGAGCTGTACAGGGAGAAGCTTTTACAGTGCGCCGCCATCAGCTGGATACCAACGGCCATGTAAACAACGGCCAGTACGTGCAGCTTGCCCAGGATTATCTGCCGGACGAATTTGCGGCAGATCGGATACGGGCAGAGTACAAACTCCAGGCAAGACTTGGAGATACCATGATTCCTTGGATTGCGAAAGAAGAAGGCAGGTACACCATTGCGCTGTGCGATGAAGACAAAAAGCCTTATGCCCTAGTGGTATTCGAAGAAAAATGATTTGAAAAAAGCGCCGGTTCCGGTGTACAAGGTATTCAAATCATGTTAGAATAAGTGCTAGAGCGTGTTTGAAAAATGCTTTCTGCAATCTGCACGCCCCACTTTGCATGAGATTTTGCCCTCATTCGGTTGACGCAGCCTGCTGCGTTGCCCTCATTCAGACAAAATCTTCCACAAATTGTGACGTACATCTTACAGAAAGCATTTTTCAAACACGCTCTAGAAAACCTGAAAAGGTACGAGAAAGATAAGGGGAAACGGACACAATGTTAGAATTAGGGAAAAAACAGACGCTCACGGTAGCAAAAATGGTAGATTTTGGTGTATATCTTCATGAAGGAACGGGAGCTTCGGAAGAAGTTCTTCTGCCGAAAAAGGAAGTGCCTGCAGACACAAAACCGGGGGACAGCCTGGAAGTCTTCTTATATAAAGATTCCAGAGACAGACTGATTGCGACTATGCGCACTCCCAGCGTGCAGTTAGGGGGACTGGCGCTGATGACTGTGAAGGATACTGGAAAAATCGGCGCATTTCTGGACTGGGGACTGGAAAAAGATCTGCTGCTGCCGTTTCGGGAGCAGACCAGAAAAGTACGCAGCGGTGAGCAGGTTCTTGCAGCGCTGTACATTGACAAGAGCAGCCGTCTGTGCGCGACTATGAATGTATACAAATATCTGAGAACAGATTCTCCCTACAAAAAAGGCGATCATGTTCATGGAAGAGTCTATGAAGTCAGCGACAATTTCGGCGTGTTTGCTGCGGTGGATGATCAGTATTCCGGACTGGTGCCGGTAAGAGAAGCCTCAGGAAAATTCCAGATCGGGGATGTGATGGAGTTTCGTGTGACTGGCGTGAAGCCGGACGGCAAGCTGGACTTAAGTGCAAGAGAGAGAATTCCGGAGCAGATGGAAGAGGATGCCCAGATGATCCTTTCTGTGCTGGATGAGTTTGACGGAGTCCTTCCCTTTGATGACCACGCTTCACCGGACGTTATCCGCAGAGAATTTGGCTTAAGCAAAAATGCATTTAAGCGGGCTGTGGGACGCCTTTTAAAGGAAGAAAAAATTGAGATTAAAGAGGGAAAAATCTGGAAAAAAGGATGTTGATTTCTCTTTGCAGGTAGTTTATAATTTGACCGAAGCAGAGAACTTTTTCAGAGAAAAAAGGAGTTAGGAACCATGAAAGTAGAACATATTTCAGATATCAACAAATTTTTTGATGTAGTAGAACAGTGCAAAGGCAGAGTGGAGCTGGTTACCGGAGAGGGCGACAGACTGAACCTGAAGTCCAAACTGTGCCAGTATGTATCCATGGCAAATATTTTTTCCAATGGGGAGATCCCGGAGCTGGAAGTAGTTGCTTACGAAAAGGAAGATATCGACCGTCTGATTTCTTTTATGATGAACAACGGCTGAGTACATGAGGAAACCAGGCTGCCCGGAAGCGATGCTTTTGCGGCAGCTTTTTTTAAGCGAACCAAGCAAGTGAAAAGAAAGATATTTCATGCAGGAGAAAAAAGTGGACTCGACAGATTATTATGAACGTTATGGAAATGCGTATTTTGAAGAAACGGTAAATTTAAGCATGGAGGATATTCTGGAAGAATTCGCAGAATACCTTCCGGAAAATGCCGAGGTTCTGGATCTTGGCTGCGGCTCTGGAAGGGATACGCTGTGGCTGGAAGAAGCAGGATTTGGCGTTACCATGCTGGATGGTTCCATGCAGATGTGCAGGCTGGCAGAGATACACACGGATCATGAAGTTCTCCATATGACGTTTGATGAAATGGATTTTCAGGAAGTGTTTGACGGAATTTGGGCATGTGCGTCCCTGCTGCATGTTCCGTCAGATGAGATGGATGGGATTTTAGAGAAAGTGACAGCAGCGTTAAAGCCTGGTGGATATCTGTATATGTCTTTCCAGTACGGGGACGGCGAGGAGATCCGGGGACACCGGCTGTACCATGATTATACGGAAAAGTCCCTTTCCAGGCTGATGAAGCACCAGAGTGAGCTTCACGCGGTTAAGATCTGGAGTACAGTGGACCGCAGGGAAGGAAACGGCCACCGCAAGTGGGTGCAGGTCATTGCACAAAAAGACAAAGAACCGGAGGATGCTGATGAATAAGACAAAGAGTGTAAACAGGCTGTATCTGGCTCTGGTTCTGTGGGTCTTTCTGGCAGGAAGGCTTTTGAACCTGCTGAATCTGCCTTTGAATGCATGGGAAAATATGGAAGCAGGGGAAATCCTGCTGGTGCTTCCGGCACTGGTGTTCCTGATGATCAAACGGGAACCGGTGGGAAACTGGGCTGGAAAGGGCAGAATCCGGCTTTCCATGATCTTGATGACCCTGTTGTTTACGGTATTGTCCATGCCGCTGATCATTTTTCTGAATGCATTTTCCATGCTGTTTTCCACAAACTATGTGGCAGAGGAAAGCACCATGCTGGCCCAGGGCGGCATTGGACTGAATCTGTTGACCGTGGCGTTCATTCCCGCTGTGTGCGAAGAAATTATGTTCCGTGGAGCGTTGTATCAGGGGTACCGGGAACAGGGAATTTTAAAAGGTGCTGTGGTATGCGGACTGCTGTTCGGACTGATGCACAGAAATGTGAATCAGTTTTTCTACGCATCGGCTATGGGCATTTTATTCTGCCTGCTGGTGGAAGCGACAGGCAGTATTTTTTATTCCATGGAGGCTCATTTCCTCATTAACGCTTGGAATGTCTTGATTATGGCAGTGCAGGAGCCCCTTACCAGATACCTGCAGAACGCTCAGGGAGCAGCCTATACAGAGAGCGCATACACCCTGACCAGGACAGAGCTGGTGAATGGAATCTGCATCTACGGCGTTATGGCAGCGGCAGCCACGGCTCTTGCTGTCTGTGTGCTGGTATGGATGTCGGAAAAGAGCGGAAGGCTTCAAACTGTGCGGGAGAACCTTCACGCAGAGCAAAAAGGGCTTGGAGGCCTTGTGACACCGGCATTGTGCCTGGGAGCAGGCATCTGTCTTGGTTATATGATCGTTCAGGAAATTCCGTTTTAAGCGGACAGGAGCAAATGGAGGAAGGAGCCTATGGGGTTTGCACATTTACACGTCCATACAGAGTACAGTCTGCTGGACGGTTCCAATAAAATTACAGAATATGTAGCCAGGGTCAAAGAGCTGGGCATGAACAGCGCAGCCATCACAGACCATGGAGTTATGTTTGGCGTCATTGATTTTTACAGAGCAGCCAAAGCGGCAGGGATCAACCCTGTCCTGGGCTGCGAAGTATATGTGGCGCCAAATTCACGTTTTGACAAAGAAGCCGGAGCAAAGGATGACAGGTATTACCATCTGGTGCTGCTGGCAGAAAATAATCAGGGATATGCCAACCTGATGAAAATTGTTTCCAAGGGTTTTGTGGAAGGCTTTTACTATAAGCCCCGTGTGGACCTGGAGCTGTTAAACGAGTACCATGAAGGAATCATTGCCTTAAGCGCCTGCCTGGCAGGAGAGATTCCCCGGTATCTGGTAAGGGGGCTGTACGAAGAAGCGAAAGAGGCTGCCCTGCGTTATGAGGGCATTTTTGGAAAAGGAAATTTCTTTTTGGAGCTTCAGGATCACGGAATCCCGGAGCAGCGCCTGGTGAATCAGCAGCTTCTGCGCATGAGCCAGGAAACCGGCATTGAGCTGGTGGCTACCAACGATGTCCACTACACCAGAGACACCGATGCAGAGCCCCACGACATCCTGCTGTGTCTTCAGACTGGAAAGAAACTGACGGATGAAGACCGGATGCGCTATGAGGGCGGTCAGTATTATGTGAAATCTCCGGAAGAGATGAAAGCCTTGTTTCCTTATGCGCCCCAGGCTCTGGAAAATACCCAGAAAATTGCAGACCGGTGCCATGTGGAGATTGAGTTTGGAAAGACCAAACTGCCTCAGTATGACGTGCCGGATGGAAAGACAGCCTGGGAATATTTAAATGAACTGTGCTGGTCTGGTCTGGAAAAACGTTACCATCCTGTGACCAAGGAGCTGAAAGCAAGGCTGGAATATGAGCTGAATACCATCAAGACCATGGGCTATGTGGACTACTTCCTGATTGTGTGGGATTTCATCCATTATGCCAGAAGTCAGGGAATTGCAGTAGGTCCCGGAAGAGGTTCTGCGGCAGGAAGCCTGGTGTCCTATACTCTTGGCATCACCAAGCTGGACCCCATCCGCTACAACCTGCTGTTTGAGCGGTTCCTGAATCCAGAACGTGTATCCATGCCGGATATTGACGTGGATTTCTGTTTTGAACGGCGCCAGGAGGTCATTGACTATGTAGTGCGCAAATACGGAAAAGACCGGGTGGCCCAGATTGTTACCTTCGGTACGCTGGCTGCCAGAGGTGTGATCCGGGATGTGGGCCGGGTTATGGATCTGTCCTATGCCATGGTGGATTCCATTGCCAAAATGATTCCCTCTGAGCTGAACATTACCATTGATAAGGCACTAAAAGCCAACAATGATTTAAAACAGCTCTATGACAATGACGAGCAGGTGAAAAAGCTGATTGACATGTCAAGACGGCTGGAGGGCCTGCCAAGACACACCTCCATGCACGCAGCAGGTGTGGTGATCAGCCAGAAATCCGTAGATGAATACGTGCCCTTATCCAGGGCCGGAGACGGTTCCATTACCACCCAGTTTACTATGACGACCCTGGAAGAGCTGGGGCTTCTGAAAATGGATTTTCTGGGTCTACGGACTCTGACGGTGATTCAAAATGCTGTGCGTCTGGCGGAAAAAAGTACCGGAAAAACCATTGATATTGACAAAATTGATTATGACGATAAAGCAGTGCTGGATTCCATTGGCACCGGAAAGACGGAAGGCGTGTTCCAGCTGGAAAGCGCGGGGATGAAAAGCTTCATGAAGGAGCTAAAGCCACAGAGCCTGGAGGATGTCATCGCCGGAATTTCCCTGTACCGGCCAGGTCCCATGGATTTTATTCCCCAGTACATCAAAGGAAAAAACAATCCGGAAAGCATCCATTATGACTGCCCCCAGCTGGAGCCTATTCTGGACGCCACCTACGGGTGTATTGTGTACCAGGAACAGGTTATGCAGATTGTGCGGAATTTAGGGGGCTATACCCTTGGAAGAAGTGACCTGGTGCGCCGCGCCATGTCCAAGAAAAAGGCGGCGGTGATGGCAAAGGAACGCCAGAACTTTGTGTACGGAAACAAAGAAGAGGGCGTGCCAGGCTGCATTGCCAACGGCATCAGCGAACAGGTGGCTAACAAGATTTACGATGAGATGACGGATTTTGCCAAGTACGCTTTCAACAAGTCCCATGCGGCAGCCTATGCGGTGGTGTCTTATCAGACAGCGTATCTGAAATATTATTATCCGGTAGAATATATGGCGGCTCTGATGACTTCAGTGATTGATTTCCCGGCAAAGGTGGCAGAGTACATTCTCACCTGCCGACAGATGGGAATTTCCATTCTTCCTCCCGATGTGAACCAGGGAGAGTCCGGATTTTCCGTGGATGGCACCAACATCCGCTACGGACTGTCTGCCATCAAGAGCATTGGAAAGCCGGTGATTTCAGGGCTGGTGGAAGAGCGAAAGGCAAGAGGTCCGTATAAGACCCTGCAGGACTTTATTGAGCGGCTTCCTTCCAGGGATATGAATAAGCGGGTCATCGAAAACTTTATCAAGGCAGGAGCCTTAGACGGACTTCCAGGAACCAGAAAGCAGAAAATGATGATCTATGTGCAGATCTTAGACACCATCAACCAGGAGAAAAAGAACACCATGGCAGGGCAGATGACACTGTTTGACCTGGCACCGGAGGAAGAAAAAGAAAGCTTTCTGATTAAACTGCCAAATGTGGGAGAGTACGACAAAGAGCAGCTTCTTTCCTTTGAAAAGGAAGTGCTGGGCGTGTACATCAGCGGCCATCCTCTGGAAAAATATGAAGCCATGTGGAGAAAAAACATTTCGGCGGTGACGGCGGACTTTATGCTGGATGAGGAAACCGGCGTGTCCAGAGTCAAGGATGGAGAAAAAGTGGTTGTGGGTGGAATGCTTACCGCTAAGACCATCAAACACACCAAAACCGGAAAGACCATGGCCTTTGTGACCCTGGAAGACCTGGTGGGAACCGTGGAAGTGGTGATTTTCCCCAGAGATTATGAAAACAACCGGAACATGCTGGAAGAAGACAGCAAAGTCTTTATTCAGGGAAGAGTTTCCACAGAGGATGACCGGCCAAGCAAGCTGATCTGTGAGCGGGTTCAGGCTTTTGAGGATGTACCAAGGGAATTGTGGATTCAGTTTGCTGATCTGGAAACATTTCAGAATGGGGAGCAGGCTCTCCATGACATTTTACGCACCTCAGACGGGCGGGACCGGGTGATAATTTACCTGAAAAAGCAGAGGGCGGTGAAACGTCTCACCGGAAACTGGGACATTCACATTGACGAGGATCTGGTGGCAAAAATCGGAAGCAGATTCGGTGTTGAGAATGTAAAAGTTGTAGAAAAGTCTATTGAAAAACTTGCGCAAATGCATTAGAATGAAAACGATATGAAATACTCTAAAGACGAGAGCTTTCAGGACGATAAAACCTAATGGAGGTAAAGATCATGGCAAAAGAAGTAAAAACGATTGGAGTATTGACCAGCGGCGGCGATGCCCCGGGCATGAATGCGGCTATCCGTGCAGTTGTGCGCAGCGGCATTGCCAAAGGACTTAAGGTAAAGGGAATCCAGAAGGGATACAACGGCCTGCTGAATGAGGAGATCATTGATATGACCGCGCGGGATGTGTCAGATACTATTTCCCGTGGAGGTACTGTTCTGTATACTGCCCGCTGTGCAGAGTTCCGTACTCCGGAAGGACAGGCAAGAGGCGCAGAGGTTTGCAGAAAACATGGTATTGACGGCATTGTTGTCATCGGAGGAGACGGTTCCTTTGCAGGTGCGCAGAAGCTGGCAGCACTTGGGATCAATACCATCGGACTTCCTGGAACCATCGATCTGGACATTGCCTGTACCGAGTATACCATCGGTTTTGATACGGCTGTGAATACCGCCATGGAGGCCATTGATAAAGTACGTGATACCTCTACTTCCCATGAAAGATGTAGTATCATCGAAGTAATGGGCAGAAATGCAGGATACATTGCACTGTGGTGCGGCATTGCCAACGGCGCAGAGGACATTCTTTTGCCGGAGCGTTATGATTATGATGAGCAGAAGCTGATCAACAACATCATCAACAACCGGAAGCGCGGCAAGAAACATCACATCATCATCAACGCGGAAGGTATCGGACATTCCACCAGTATGGCGCGCCGGATTGAGGCAGCGACCGGTGTGGAGACCAGAGCCACGATCCTGGGCCACATGCAGCGAGGCGGAAGCCCTACCTGCAAAGACCGTGTATACGCATCCATGATGGGTGCATTGGCAGTGGATCTTCTGTGTGAAGGAAAGACCAACCGGGTGGTAGGCTACCGCAACGGAGAATTCTGTGATTTCGATATTGACGAGGCACTGGCCATGAAGAAAGACCTGCCTCAGTACTGGGTAGATGTAGCAAAGAGATTATCCATCTAATGAATGAAAAGAAAGGCTGCGTACTGCCGGAAGCTTCCGGATGGTGCCGCAGCCTTTTTTGCAAAGCATATTGGACAGGAGCAGTGGGCTCCCACCGGGAAGAAAAGAGCGATGGCCTGTTTGACTATAAAGTCAGAAATGAAAAAGGAGAGGAAACACTGAAGTGATGATTACAAGTACCGCAAACCAGCAGATCAAGCATTTGATCCAGCTGCAGAAAAAAGCGAAATGCCGCAAAGAAGAAGGCGTTTTTGTAGTGGAAGGCCTAAAAATGTTTCAGGAAGCACCGGCGGACTGGATTGTAAAAAGCTATGTGTCAGAGCATTTTATGGAAAAAGAGGAACACCGGAAGGCAGTGAAAACCCGGAATGTCCTGGTGGTGTCAGACGATGTGTTTGGGCGCATTTCCGATACCTGCACGCCGCAGGGAATTTTAAGCATTGTAAAACGGCCGTCATGGTCTTTGGAGCAGATGTTAGATGGAAAAAATCCCTGCCTTCTTCTTCTGGAAAATATCCAGGATCCAGGAAATTTGGGAACCATGGTGCGTACTGGGGAAGGTGCCGGAATTACTGGAATTTTAATGAGTCCGGAAACCGCAGACATTTACAATCCAAAGACGATACGCTCTACCATGGGCTCCATTTACCGGGTCCCCATTCTTTATGCAGAAGATTTCCGCAGGACAGTCCGGGATCTGAAGAAAAAAAAGATTTCCGTTTATGCTGCTCATCTGAAAGGGACTGCATTTTACGATGAAAAAGACTATACCGGTCCCAGTGCATTTCTCATTGGAAATGAAGGAAACGGCCTGACAGATGAGACGGCAGCCCTGGCTACCGATTACATCCGGATTCCCATGAGCGGCCAGGTGGAATCTTTAAATGCGGCAGTGGCGGCTTCCATTCTCATGTACGAGGTTTCCAGGCAGAGAAGAATTTCTGGTTGACAGCATTTGGAAGGTGTGGTACTATAGCTCCATGAATTTAGCGAAGCAGAGTGGTCAATTACTAATATACTAAAATGCCCGCTTTGCAAGGAGGATCGAAAATTATGAAAAAGAAATTTATCAGTGTTCTGTTATGTGGTGCAATGACTGCTTCTCTTTTTGGCATGGGAGCCATGGCAGAAGAGACCAAGACCTTTACCGTAGGATTTGACGCAGAGTATCCGCCTTATGGCTACATGGGAGATGACGGAGAGTACACCGGATTTGATCTGGAGCTGGCTCAGGCAGTGTGTGACTTAGAAGGCTGGGAGCTTGTAAAGACTCCGATTAACTGGGATTCCAAAGATATGGAACTGGATTCAGGCTCCATTGACTGTATCTGGAACGGTTTCACCATGACAGGCCGTGAGGATGATTATACCTGGTCTAAACCGTATGTAGACAACAGCCAGGTAGTTGTGGTAAATAAAAATGCTGGTATTGAAAAGCTGGAAGATCTGGCAGGAAAGACCGTAGGCGTACAGGCAGCCAGCGCAGCTCTGAATGTACTCCAGGATGAAGAACAGCAGAAATCCCTGGCAGATACCTTTGCAGCACTTCAGGAGTTCTCCGATTACAACAGTGCATTTGTAGAGCTGCAGGCAGGTGCCGTAGATGCCATCGCGATGGACATCGGAGTAGCCAATTATCAGATTTCTACCAGAGACAACGGAGATGATTTCGTGATCCTGGATGAGCATTTGAACTCTGAGCAGTATGCAGTTGGCTTTAAGAAAGGCAACACCGAGCTGCGTGACATTGTAGACGCAGACCTGGACAAACTGGTAGAGGACGGTACTTTTGCAGAACTGGCAGAGAAATATGACCTGAGCGACATGGTATGCTTAGGCAAAGAGGATGAGAGCGAGAGCGCATCCGAAGCAGAGAGTGCTGCTGAAACAGAGACAGAGTCTGAGAGCGAAACTGCTGCCAAATAAAAATGAAATAAATGTGTGTTTTGCCCCTCAGGAGGGACCATATCCTCCTGGGGGTTTTCAGTCGTTTATAGAAAATGTTTGAGAAAGGAAGGCGGCCATGAGTTTATCCATGATTCTGTCCCAGCTTTCCGGAGGAATGGTGCGTACCGTGGGCATCTTTGCTCTGACGCTGATTTTTTCACTCCCCCTGGGACTCTTGATTTCGTTTGGACGCATGTCCCGAATTTCGGTGATTCGGAACATTTTTAAAATTTACATTTCCATCATGCGCGGAACCCCTCTGATGCTGCAGCTGATGGTATTTTACTTTGGACCTTATTACCTGTTTCGAATGAACATTGGCGGGCCCTGGCGTTTTACCGCCATTATTTTATCTTTTTCCCTGAACTATGCAGCATATTTTGCAGAAATTTACCGCTCAGGCATTGAGTCTATGCCGATAGGACAGTATGAGGCATCTCAGCTTCTTGGATACAGCCGGGTGCAAACCTTTTTCCGAATTATTCTGCCTCAGGTGATTAAGCGGATCCTTCCCTCTGTCACCAATGAAGTGATTACCCTGGTAAAGGATACGTCTCTGGCATTTGCAGTGGCTTATATGGAAATGTTTACCATTGCAAAACAGATTGCAGCATCCAAGACCACGTTTGTACCGTTTGTGGTAGCAGCGGTTTTCTATTACATATTTAACCTTCTGGTGGCTGTGGTCATGGAGAAAGTGGAGAAGAAGCTGGATTATTACCAATAAAGAAAAGAGTCTGGCAGAACGGCTGGTTCTGTAAAGCAGGCGACATGTTTGCTTAGAAAGGATACAGGCATGAATTATCTGGAAATGAATCATATCAAAAAAGCTTTCGGTGATCTGGAAGTTTTAAAGGATATTTCCATAAAGGTTCCCAAAGGACAGGTGCTGGCGATTATCGGGCCGTCCGGTTCCGGAAAATCCACCCTTCTGCGCTGTGCCACACTGCTTGAAAAAATGGACGGCGGAGATTTAAGTTATTTAGGGGAAAATGCAGTGACCATGGATGCACAGGGAAATTCCGTATATGCAGGAAAAGCGGAGCTGAAAAAGATCCGGAGCCAGTTTGGGCTGGTGTTTCAGAATTTTAATTTGTTCCCTCATTTCAGTGTGATTAAGAATGTGACGGACCCACTGATCCATGTACAGAAAAAGCCCAAGGAGGAAGCGTACCGCATTGGGAGGGAGCTTCTGAAAAAAATGGGGCTTTCTGACAAGGAGGACTATTATCCATGCCAGCTTTCCGGCGGTCAGCAGCAGCGGGTATCCATTGCCAGAGCCCTGGCTTTGAATCCGAAAGTGCTGTTCTTTGATGAACCCACTTCTGCGTTGGATCCGGAGTTGACGGGAGAGATTTTAAAAGTCATCAAGGATCTGGCGGCGGAGCATATGACCATGGTGATCGTCACTCATGAGATGAATTTCGCAGAGAATGTGGCGAATTATGTGATTTTTATGGAAAAAGGAGTGATTGTGGAGGAAGGAACCCCGCAGGAAGTGTTCCACTCGGACAATCAGAGAATGAAGGAGTTCCTTGGAAAGTACAGAGAGGAGCTGTAAGAAGAATGAGGACCGGCCTGTGCAGGATGTCAAAAGATGACTGCAGGGCCGGTTTTTTATTTTTCAGTGGTGGGAAGAGAGACGGAGGCGGAAGGAAAGACGATTACGCGGGAGCATTGCGAGGCTTCTACAGGCAGACCTGTGCCAGCAGCTGCCACAGAGCGCCTGTCTGAGCGAAGCGAGTTTGGTGCGGATAGCAGCGAATCAGCGCGCGGGCGTGGCAGGAAACGCAGCGTGTTACGAGGAACGTCTTCCTTCTGGTTCTGTCAAATCCCGCAGAATGTGTCTATGTGTGCGGCCGGTCACGCCGGGGGAGAAGATGTTCTGCTGTTTCGGGAGGCGTCAGCACTAAGGTGTCGGAGCCCGCGTCTTTTAACGGGCCTGCAGCCAACTCCGCTGCGCGTCGGACAAGCTGCCGTCCCTAAGCCGCTGTCTCCCCCACCAAGAGCTGCCAGCCACCCTGCAAATGCAGAAATCTGTCATCCCCCGGTGCGCCCGTCCGCCCGGCTTAGCCCGTTCAGGGATTCCTGCACGAAAACACTTGACAAAATACCGTCATTATTATAGAATACTCCTGTAACAAGATTTAACAATTGTGTAACAAAAGCGTGAAAATGATGTGACAACTCACAGCACTCTTCCTGACACCAGGAGGCAGTGGTTGTTCAGGAGGAAAACATGAAGAATAAAAAGAAAACAGCAATCTGCTGTACCATGACAGCAGCGGTTCTCACAATGGCAGTATCTGCGACAGCATCTGCAGATGACATTTGGTCTTACCGTGCAGTTGCAGACTCCCTGGAAGGAGTCAACATCCGTGCATATGCGTCCGAAGACAGCACGATTGTAGGATATCTTCCTACCGGCGGTGTGGCAGATGTGATTCAGGGAGGCGATGAGTGGTCTCTTGTCATTTCCGGTGGTGTAGAAGGATATGTAAAAAATGAATATCTGGCGCTTGGCGCAGATGCAGAGAATCTGGCAAACGTTTATGGATATACCGGAGTAAAAACAGACTGGGATGGTGTCAATCTGTTTTCACAGCCGGATGGTTCTTCCCAGGTAGTAGAGACTGCAGATGCAGGCAGCGAGTACGTAGTAGTAGAAGACCAGGGCGACTGGTTGACCGTTCAGACACAGGATGGAACCGCTGCGTATGTAGCAGCGGAAGATGTACGGTCCACGGTTGTGCTGCCAAGAGCGACAGCCGCTGATACCACAGGTACCTATTCTTACAGCGGAGAAGTTTCTGACAGCAGCGATGCAGTCTACAGCGCTCCGGCAGATACCAGCTACGACACCTCATACGATACCGGCTATGACAGCAGTTATGATGCGTCTTATGACACCTCATACGACACCAGTTACGATGTGTCCTATGATACCTCATATGACAATAACTATAATGACAGCTACAATGCTGATTATGATACCACCTATAGCTACGATAATGACACTAGCTACGACGATAACTACAGTTACGATACGTCTTACGACAGCAGTTATGATACCAGCTATGATGCAGGATATGATACCAGTTACGATGACAGCTACAGCTATGACACATCCTACGACACCGTATATAGCAATGGTTCCAGTTACGATGACAGTTCCAGCTATGACGACACGACTTACGAAACCGAAGCTCCCGCAGAGGACACTTCTGTTTCCGCAGAAAGCTCTGCAAGCTCTTCAGACCTGGATCTGCTGGCAGCCTTGATCTACTGCGAAGCAGGGAACCAGAGCAGAGATGGCAAGGTGGCAGTTGGAGCAGTTGTTTTAAACCGTGTAGCCAGCGGCTCCTTTGCCAACAGCATTTCGGGTGTCATTTATGAGAGCGGCCAGTTTACGCCGGCTATGACCGGATGGCTGGATCAGGTAGTGGCAAGCGGAGCTCCCAGTGACTGTTATGAAGCAGCACAGGCAGCATTAAATGGGGAAAATCCGGTTGGAAGTGCATTGTACTTTAATGTAGGATCTGGAAGAGGCATCCAGATTGGAGCACATCAGTTCTATTAAGTAGTATTACGAAACCTTTAAATTTCAGGGACATCACAGGTGTGATGTCCCTTTTGCGTTGCTTTTTCAAGTGTCAGGTGATACAATGGGAGCAGACGAAAGAACAAGAAAAACAGGAAGAGGAAGTAACATGAATACTATCATCGAAAAATCTTCAGAACCTGGCAGCATCGAAAAAGCAGGGGAGATTCTGAAAAAAGGAGGCCTTGTGGCATTTCCCACAGAGACCGTATATGGTCTTGGGGCCAATGCGCTGGATGAAAAAGCGGCAGCCAAGATTTACGCAGCCAAAGGCCGCCCATCGGACAATCCGCTGATCGTACATATTGCCAGAATGGAGGATCTGCCTGCAGTGGCGTCTGAAATTCCAGAGAAGGCGAAGATGCTGGCGGAACATTTCTGGCCGGGTCCTCTTACGATGATTTTCAAAAAGACAGAAAAGGTGCCTTATGGGACCACCGGCGGACTGGATACGGTGGCTGTGCGGATGCCTGTGCATCCGGTGGCACTTCAGGTGATTGCGGCAGGCGGCGGCTTTATTGCAGCACCCAGTGCGAATACTTCCGGCAAGCCAAGTCCCACCACAGCGGCCCATGTGGCAGCAGATATGGATGGCAGAATTGATATGGTTTTAGACGGCGGTGCTGCAGGTATCGGGCTGGAGTCCACGATTGTAGACATGAGTGAGGAAACCCCAGTGATCTTACGTCCCGGTTACATTAATCAGGCGATGTTAGAGCAGGTGATTGGAGAAGTCCGGATGGATCAGGCACTGATTCAGGAAAACAGCAAAGTGCGGCCCAAAGCGCCAGGAATGAAGTACAAACATTATGCACCAAAAGCAGATCTGAAAATCGTAGAAGGTACTCAGGAAGCTGTGGTTGCGGAGATCAACCGAAGAATCTGCGAACAGGCAGCTAAAGGAGAAAAAACAGGTGTGATCGCCACAGAAGAGACGAAAGATCTTTACAAAGGGGGACTTGTGAAATCCATTGGCAGACGGTCAGATGAGGAGGCGATTGCCCGACATCTGTACAGTGTGCTGCGGGAGTTCGATGAGTCAGAGGTGACACAGATCTATTCGGAGGCTTTTGATACTCCCAATATGGGGCAGGCCATTATGAACCGGCTGGTGAAAGCGGCAGGCCACCAGATTATCAGACTGTAGCGGAAAGTTACAGGTAAGGAGAGAACGGATGAAACGGTACGACAAACTGATCTTTGTAAGCAACGGCGATACCTGCCGGGGACCTATGGCGGAGGCCATTCTGAAAAGTAAATACCTTCTGGAAGAACTGGAAATTGAGTCCAAAGGGCTGGTTGTTCTTTTCCCGGAACCGGTAAATCCCAAGACGGAGGCAGTTTTGGAGGAGAATGGACTAAATGTGGAAGGACATGCCGCAGCAGAACTGGTGCAGGCAGACTTACAGCCAAGGAACCTGATCCTGGTGATGACAGCTGCGCTGAAGAAGAAGATCAGTGAGGAGTTCGAAAATCCGGTAAATGTGCACCTTCTGACAGAGTATGCAGGAGAATCCGGTGACATTGCAAGTCCAATCGGGGGAACACTGGAAGATTATGCCAACTGTTTCAGACGGATGGAAGAGACCATCCGGAAACTGGTAATAGAATTAAATGAGGAGGAACTGTTATGTTAGCAATTGGATGTGATCATGGGGGTTACGAATTAAAACAGGAGATTTTAAAATATCTGGAAAAAGAAGGATATGAGGTAAAAGACTTCGGCTGCTTCAGCACAGCAGCGGTAGATTATCCGGAAATCGGCCATGCCGTGGCCCACGCAGTGGCAGACGGTGTCTGTGAAAAAGGCATTCTCATCTGCGGAACCGGTATAGGAATTTCCATTGCAGCCAATAAAGTCAAAGGAATCCGGGCAGCTCTGTGCGGCGACTGCTTCAGCGCAGAGGCTACCAGACTTCACAACGATGCCAACATTCTGGCACTCGGCGGCAGAGTGACCGGTCCTGGACTGGCTGTGAAGATTGTAGATACCTTCCTCCATACTGAATTTTCCGGGGAAGAGCGGCACGCCAGACGGATTTCCATGATTGAAGAATAGGAGGTCGCAGGATTGTCAGGCAAAAGACAGGATTACATCAGCTGGGATGAATATTTCATGGGAGTTGCCAGTCTTTCCGGTATGCGCTCCAAAGATCCCCATACTCAGGTAGGAGCCTGTATTGTCAGCCAGGACAACAAAATCCTTTCCATGGGGTACAATGGGTTTCCCATCGGATGTTCAGACGATGCATTTCCCTGGGAACGGGAAGGAGAGGGAGCAGAGAACAAATATTTTTATACCACCCACAGTGAGCTGAATGCGATTCTGAACTACCGGGGCGGGAGTCTGGACGGAGCAAAGCTTTACGTGACTTTGTTTCCCTGCAACGAGTGTGCCAAAGCCATTATTCAGGCAGGAATCCGGACTGTGATCTACGATTCTGACAAATATGCAGGCACACCATCTGTAATTGCGTCAAAGAGAATGATGGATGCGGCAGGTGTAGTGTACCACAGATATGAACGGACAGGAAGGAAAATCGAAATTCAGCTGTAGATTTTATACAAGGGAAAAAAGGCCGGGCACCCCGTTTATGGAGTGCACCGGTCTTTTTCAATGTCGTTGATGACAGACTGAAGAGAAGAAAATCCGCCGCTGTAGATTAAAGTCAGAAGCTGATTGGTCTGGCGGAGGGCTTTTTTAAGGAGTTCCTCAGAGAGCAGTCTTTTTTCAAAGGCTTCTGCCAGTTCGTCTAAATCGACCACTTTCACAAAGCCGTCCGGATACAGAATCACGTCCGCCAGAAGGTCGGTGACCACATAGGTGTCAGAGTCCGGATCATAGGTGTAGTCGATGATATCGCAGTACCAGCTGATAAGAGTGCCTTCGTGATTATAGAATTTGCTGATTTTGTAACCCTGATTTAAAAAATAGCAGGAGATTCCGTGATCCAGGTCTTTCTTGGGCTTTAAAGTGTTCCAGGAAGTGATCAGAAGTTTTGCATCACGGTACAGCAGGACATCATCCTTTAAAAGGATACATTCTTCGGGAATCAGGCGTTTACGGAAGATAGCGGGTTTCTTCATAGTAACCTCCTCATGGATACTCAGGTCTGGTTTTTTACCAGAGTGATGGAATCATGTTCTACGAATTCCTGCTCAGAGGATTTTCGCTTGTAGTAGGTAAGATTGTAGGATTCCGGCTCCGGAAGCTGTACAAACTGGCTGGGGGTATAGCCGGTGATTTCCTTAAAAGTCCGGTTAAAACTCCGGACATTGTTGAAACCGCAGGAAAGAGCAACGTCTGTGATACGTGCAGATGTGCTTTTTAACCTGGCTGCTGCGTGCTCAATGCGGACCATATTCAGGTAGGTGCTGAAATTGATGCCGATGAGCTTTTTAAAAATTTTGGAAAAATGGCTTTCGCTGAAATTCATCTGTCTGGCGGCGTACCCAAGAGTGATGTTTTCAGAATAGTGATCTTCTAAATAAGAGAGAAGCTGCTGCATGGAAAACAGCATATGGGTGCGGCGGCTCTGCTCCTGCTGCCGTTCACTGTCCGCTGGGAAAAAACGCTTGAGACGGTACCAGAAGGCGCGCAGGTCTGCACGGATAATATCCTGGTAATAGGGTTCTTTTGCGGAAAGCTCTTCGCTCACCAGAGAAAGCAGAGAGAGAAGGCGTCCGGTGAGCCCATGTTCTTCCAGCATCTGACGGGTAATCAGAGGATGAGAAAAATGGGCCGGATGGTAGAGAGAACTGATAATGCCAGGATCAAAGACCAGAAAATCCAGACTATTTTTCAGCTCGGAAGAATCACTGTAATGAAAATCTCCGGAATCGACCACCACCAGATCACCGGCGTGTGCAGTGAAGTTGTAATCGTTGATGCTTAAACGGGCAGAGCCGGAACGCAGGTAGATCAGTTCGATTTCCTGGTGCCAGTGGGCCAGAAAGCTGATATTTTCGTAAAAACCATGCCATACCATAAAATCGGAGTCATAGCTTCTGACCTCGTGGAAAGCTTTCAAATGGGATACCTCCTTTTCCTTTGTGTACTATCATACCTAAAATCACAAAATTTGTCCAGATTCAAACAGAATTTTACGTGCAAAAAAAGAAAGAATGTTGTATAATCAGTACATAATCACAAGCGTTTGAGGAAAACGATTGGTAAAAATGCAGAAAAACATCTTATTAACGTGGAGGTAAAAAATCATGGCAGAAAGCAGATTGATCGGCAGCTATCCGGTAATTGGTATCCGTCCTACCATCGACGGAAGAAGAGGAGCTCTGAAGGTAAGAGAATCTCTGGAAGACCAGACCATGAATATGGCAAAGTCAGCAGCGAAGCTGTTTGAGGAGAATTTAAAATATTCAAACGGAGAACCGGTAAAAGTGGTCATTGCAGATACCACCATCGGACGTGTTGCAGAGGCAGCAGCCTGCGCAGACAAGTTCCGCAAAGAAGGCGTGGACATTACCCTGACCGTAACTCCCTGCTGGTGCTACGGAGCAGAGACCATGGATATGGATCCGCAGACCATCAAGGCAGTATGGGGATTCAATGGAACAGAGCGTCCAGGTGCTGTTTATCTGGCTTCCGTACTGGCTACCCATGCACAGAAGGGACTTCCGGCATTCGGTATCTACGGACATGATGTATGCGAAGCAGACGATACATCCATTCCGGCAGACGTACAGGAAAAGCTGTTAAGATTCGGACGTGCCGCAGTAGCAGCAGCATCTATGAGAGGAAAATCTTACCTGCAGATCGGTTCCGTTACCATGGGTATCGGCGGCTCTATCATTGATCCGGATTTCATCGAATCTTATCTGGGTATGCGTGTAGAGTCTGTTGATGAGGTAGAGATTATCCGTCGTATGACAGAAGGCATCTACGATGAGGCTGAATATCAGAAAGCTCTTGCATGGACAAAAGAAAAATGCATTGTAGGATTTGATAAGAACCCGGAAGAACTGCAGAAGACTCCGGAACAGAAAGAGCAGGATTGGGAATTCGTTGTTAAGATGATGTGCATCATCAAAGACCTGATGAACGGAAACAAGAACCTTCCGAAAGGATGCGAGGAAGAGAGCGTAGGACACAATGCCATCGCTGCAGGTTTCCAGGGCCAGAGACAGTGGACAGACTTCTACCCCAACTGTGACTATCCGGAAGCATTGTTAAATACTTCCTTTGACTGGAACGGCGCACGTGAGCCGTACATCCTGGCTACCGAGAATGATGTTCTCAACGGCCTTGGTATGCTGTTTATGAAACTTCTGACCAACCGTGCGCAGATCTTCGCAGATGTACGTACTTACTGGAGTCCGGAAGCTGTTAAGAAAGCAACCGGCTATGAGCTGGAAGGAATTGCAAAAGAGAGCGGCGGATTTATCCACCTGATCAACTCCGGAGCAGCCTGCCTGGATGCTAACGGACAGGCAAAAGATGCCGACGGCAATGGTGTTATGAAACCCTGGTACGATGTAACCAAAGAAGACCAGGATGCTATTATGAAAGCAACCACCTGGAACTATGCAGACCTTGGATATTTCCGCGGCGGCGGCTATTCTTCCAGATTCGTTACCGAAGCTGAAATGCCTGTTACCATGATCCGTCTGAACCTTGTAAAAGGACAGGGACCGGTTCTGCAGATCGCAGAAGGCTGGACCGTACATCTTCCGGATGAAGTAACAGACAAACTGTGGAAACGTACCGACTATACATGGCCCTGCACCTGGTTCGCTCCCAGATGCGATGGCAAAGAAGGCCCGTTCAAGACTGCTTACGATGTGATGAACAACTGGGGCGCAAACCACGGTGCCATCAGCTATGGCCACATTGGTGCAGACCTGATCTCCATGTGTTCTATGCTTCGTATTCCGGTTTGTATGCACAACGTTCCGGAAGAAAAGATCTTCCGTCCTGCAGCATGGAATGCATTCGGAATGGACAAGGAGGGCGCAGACTTCAGAGCCTGCAAGAACTACGGACCTCTGTACAAATAAAACACACACTGGAAACAGTGACAAAAAGAAAGGCCTCTGCAGAAATGCAGAGGCCTTTTGCGAGAAATGTGAGTGGAGAATCTCGCAGGCTTTTTTTAGCAGGCCAGAATGTTTTTGGCATCTTTTACGTACTGTTCCACATCCTGCATGGTGACCACATCCTGGCTGTCCCAGCTGCTTGGGTGGCCGACGCCTAAATTGCGGCGCATTTTCTTATAATAATCTTCGGTTTCTTTGTTTTCAAACTGGATACTCATACATACCTCTCCTTTCGATTCCTGTAAAATCCCATATCCAATATCCTCCAGAGTTCCTGCCTTTAGTATAGCACAAAAACTTGTATTTTCGTAAAAAATATAGTAAACTGGTAACAATTCAGGGAGCAGATTTTCAAGTGGATGTTTTCTGAAAAGATACTAGAGCTTGTTTGAAAAATGCCATAGGGTACCAATCGGGACGGAGGAGAGGAACATGGATTTAAAAGGACGCAATTTTTTAACATTAAAGGATTATACAACGGAAGAGATTACTGGTCTTCTGGATCTCGCAGCAGATTATAAAGCAAAGAAAAAAGCAGGGATTCCCCACGACACATTGAGAGGGAAAAATGTAGCGCTGATTTTTGAAAAAACCAGTACCAGAACCAGATGTTCCTTTGAAGTGGCAGCCCACGACCTTGGAATGGGTACGACTTACCTGGATCCCACCGGTTCCCAGATTGGAAAGAAAGAAAGCATTGCCGATACAGCCAGAGTGCTTGGACGTCTGTATGACGGCATTGAGTACCGTGGCTATGGACAGGAGATCGTGGAGGAGCTGGCAAAGGATGCAGGTGTTCCGGTGTGGAACGGTCTGACCAACGAATATCATCCCACACAGATTCTCGCAGATATGCTGACCATCCGGGAACATTTTGGAAGCCTGAAAGGACGGACACTGGCTTACTTGGGTGATGCCAGATATAATATGGGAAATTCTCTGATGATTGGCTGTGCAAAACTTGGCATGAACTTTACAGCATGCACTTCTAAAGAGTATTTCCCCAATGAGGAGCTGGTTTCTTACTGCAGAGAAATCGGAAAAGAGACCGGAGCAGTCATTACTCTAACGGAAGATGTGATGGCAGGCACCATGGGCGCAGATGTGGTATATACGGATGTCTGGGTATCCATGGGTGAGCCGGATGAGGTGTGGGCAGAGCGTATCCGCGCATTAAGCCCGTACAAAGTGACCTCTGAGGTAATGAAAAATGCTGGAAAACACGCTGTCTTCATGCACTGTCTGCCGGCTTTCCATGATCTGAAAACCAAGATTGGCAAACAGATTTATGAGAAATTTGGCATTGATGACATGGAAGTGACCGATGAAGTATTTGAGTCCTCCCAGTCCATCGTATTTGATGAGGCAGAAAACAGAATGCATACCATTAAGGCAGTGATGGCAGCGACTCTGGGAGCTTGATGATGAAGAAAATGCCAATTCCGAAGCGAAAAGGGAAGAACAGGGCGCAGGCAAAGGGAAGCACCTGGGAATTTGAACTTCTGGGTGCTTTTTCTGGATTGGTGCTTCTGGTGTGCGCAGGGCTGTTTTTTTTCAGCCAGGAATATGCGTCTATGGCAGAAATGCTGGCGGTGGTTCTTGGCGGTGTGGTGAATGCAGTTCTGGCAGTGCTGGAAAGCGGCAGAAAGCATTATCTGGCATGTGTGCTTTTCGGAATTGTTTCAGCGCTGCTGTTCATCCTGTTTTTCCTGAAGATCACAGGTCTGGAGATATAAAGAAACATGAAAAGTGAGATTTTAAAAATCCTGCAGGAACAAGGCGGTTATGTATCTGGGCAGGAACTGTGTACCAGATTCGGAGTGTCTAGAACCGCAGTGTGGAAAGCAGTTAACCAGTTAAAAAATGAGGGCTTTCAGATTGAGGCAGTGCCAAACAGAGGTTACCACCTGGCAAAGATTCCGGACCGGCTGTCTGAGGATGTGCTGGCAGGACTGATGGAGACCCAGTGGGCTGGAAAGACCCTTTATTGCCTGGACACCATTGATTCCACCAACAACTATGCTAAGCGTCTGGGAGAAGAGGGCGCGCCTGACGGAACGCTGGTAACAGCAGAATGCCAGGAAGCCGGAAAAGGAAGAAGAGGCCGGGAGTGGAAAACCCCAAGAGGTTCCGCCATTGCAATGACACTGCTTTTGCGGCCTCAGATCGGGCCGGAGCGGGCATCCATGCTGACCCTGGTTATGGGACTTGCAGTGGCCCAGGCGTGCCGGGAACTGTTTGGCCTGGATGTGGGGATTAAGTGGCCCAATGATGTGGTGATTGGCGGAAAAAAGATCTGCGGCATTTTAACAGAGATGAGCGCGGAAATGCTGAATATCCATTATCTGGTAATTGGAACGGGAATCAATGTCAACATGACAGAATTTCCGGAAGAACTGCAGAAGACTGCGACTTCCTTAAAGCTGGAGACTGGCCGGGAGATCCGCCGGGCGGATGTGGTATGCAGCTGTATGAAATGGTTTGAAAAAGATTATGGGATTTTTTTGAAATACAAAGATCTGACAGGACTGAAAGAGACTTATGAAGCATTTCTGGTAAACAAGGATGAGAAAGTCTGTGTCCTGGAGCCGGGCCATGAATATACCGGTACCGCATTGGGCATTAATGAAAAAGGTGAACTGCTGGTGGAGACTGAAGAAGGCATCAAAGAGGTGTATGCCGGGGAGGTCTCTGTGCGCGGCATTTATGGATACGTATAAAGCAGGAAACGATAAGGAGTAAACGATGGAAGATAAGACAGTTGTGCTCTGCGGAGCCAGCCGTTATGAGGAAAAATATTATTTTAATCCGGCATTTAAGTCACTGCCGGAAGACATCCGCAAAGAACTTCAAATCATGTGCGTGCTGTACACTCAGGAGATTGGCGGTGTACTGATTCTGGAGTTTGACGAAAACGGAAATCTAGAACTTCGCACAGAAGCCAAGGAAAATGATTTCTCTTATGATGAGATTGGCGGAACTTTAAGAATCAAGGAGTTAAGAAAAGAAAAACAGGAACTGTTTGAAGGTCTGGAGATGTATTACCGGGTCGTTTTTCTTGGAGAGCACTATGAAGAAAGTTAAGATCGGAAATGTAGAGCTGGCTAATCCCTGTGTGCTGGCGCCCATGGCAGGTGTAACAGACCTGCCATTTCGTCTGCTTTGCAAAGAACAGGGAGCAGGTCTTTTGTGTATGGAAATGGTCAGTGCCAAGGCGATTTCCTACCACAACAAAAATACCATCAGCCTGCTTAAGGTGGCGCCTGGAGAAAATCCAGTGTCCTTGCAGCTTTTTGGCTCAGATCCGGACATTTTAAGTGAGATGGCAAAATATATTGAAGAAAGGCCTTTTGATATTCTGGACTTAAATATGGGCTGTCCGGTGCCCAAAATTGTCAACAATGGAGAAGGTTCGGCGCTGATGAAGAATCCGGCTCTTGTGAGAGAAATTATCACAAAGACAGCGAAAGCCACGAAAAAGCCGGTGACAGTAAAAATCCGCAAAGGCTTCAATGATGAAAGCGTCAATGCGGTGGAAATTGCCAAAATTGCAGAAGACTCCGGGGCGGCAGCAGTGGCGGTCCATGGACGTACAAGAGAGCAGTATTATTCTGGAAAAGCGGACTGGAATATTATCCGCCAGGTAAAAGAGGCGGTGTCCATTCCGGTCATTGGAAACGGGGATGTAGTCTCCCCCCAGACGGCGAAGGCCATGATGGAGGAAACCGGGTGCGATGCGGTGATGATCGGCCGTGCTTCGAGAGGAAATCCATGGATTTTCCGAGAGGTTTCCCATTATCTGGAGACAGGGGAAGTTCTTCCCGGCCCGACCAGAAAAGAGATCCACGAAATGATTCTGCGGCACTGCCAGATGGATATTGATTATTGTGGAGAACATACTGCTATGCGGGAAATGCGCAAGCATGTAGCGTGGTATACCACAGGGCTTCCACACTGTGCCAGACTCCGTGGAAGAATCAATGAAATGAACACGTTTGAGGAGCTGGAAGCACTCCTGGAGGAATATCTGGAGGCAGAATAAACAGGTGTTGAAAACTCCTTTGGCAGGAGCCGGAAAACGGCAGAAAACCGGGAAAAATGGCTGCGAATGGGGTACTCCAAAGCTTGACAAGAAACAGCCGATGGGATATAATATCATGATTGCAGCAAAGGGTGGACTAAACAGAGTTGACATAGTTTGAAAGGACTTATGGATATGGAAGAAAAGAAGAATTTATTAACCTATGCAGGTCTGAAAGCACTGGAAGAGGAACTTCATGACCTGAAGGTAATCAAAAGAAAAGAAGTAGCAGAGAAGATCAAGGAAGCTAGAGAGCAGGGTGACCTTTCCGAGAATGCAGAGTACGATGCAGCCAAAGATGAGCAGCGTGACATCGAGGCCAGAATCGAGCAGATCGAGAAGATTCTGAAAAACGCAGAAGTCGTTGTAGAAGAAGAAGTAGATCTGGACAAGATCAGCGTTGGCTGTCAGGTAAAAGTTCTAGACGAAGAGTATGAGGAAGAAATGGAATTCAAGATCGTAGGTTCTTCCGAAGCAAACAGCCTGAAAGGAAAGATTTCCAACGAGTCACCGGTAGGCCGCGCACTGCTGGGACACAGCGTAGGCGATGAAATTATTGTAGAGACCCAGGCAGGAGAGATGAAGTACAAAGTTCTGGGCATTCAGAGATCAAATTAAGGAGTGAAAAATACAGTGGGAGAGCAGAAGAACGCACCGGTACAGGATATTAATCAGCTTTTAAAGGTACGCCGGGAAAAACTGGCAGAGCTCCAGGAAGCAGGAAAAGATCCGTTTACCATTACCAAATATGACGTAACACATCACAGCCAAGAGATCAAGGATCAGTTTGACACACTGGAAGGACAGAACGTTTCCATCGCAGGACGTATGATGTCCAAGCGTGTCATGGGAAAAGCATCTTTCTGCAACATTCAGGATCTGAAAGGAAACATTCAGTGCTATGTTGCCAGAGACAGCGTAGGAGAAGAAGAGTACAAGGCATTTAAAAAGATGGATATCGGCGATATCGTAGGCTTAAAAGGCCAGGTATTCCGTACCAAAACCGGTGAAATTTCTATCCATGCCAGCAGCGTGGTTCTGCTGTCCAAGAGCCTGCAGATCCTTCCGGAGAAATTCCACGGTCTGACCAACACCGATATCCGTTACCGTCAGCGTTATGTGGACCTAATCATGAACGCAGATGTGAAAGATACTTTTGTAAAGCGTTCCAAGATCATCGCTGCCATCCGGAAATACCTGACCGGAGAAGGCTTTATGGAAGTAGAGACTCCCATGCTGGTATCCAATGCAGGCGGTGCCGCTGCGCGTCCTTTTGAGACCCATTTCAATGCATTGAATGAGGATCTGAAGCTCCGTATCTCTCTGGAGCTGTATCTGAAACGTCTGATCGTGGGCGGTCTGGAGCGAGTATACGAAATCGGCCGTGTATTCCGTAATGAAGGTGTAGACACCCGGCACAATCCGGAATTCACCCTGATGGAGTTGTACCAGGCATATACCGATTACCACGGTATGATGGATCTGACTGAGAATCTGTACCGCTTTGTGGCACAGGAAGTTCTTGGCACCACCAAGATCGTTTACAACGGCATCGAAATGGATTTGGGCAAGCCTTTTGAGCGGATCACTATGGTAGATGCAGTGAAGAAATATACTGGCGTGGATTTCAACGAAATTCATACTCTGGAAGAAGCAAGGGAAGCTGCAAAGGCTCATCATGTAGAGTTTGAAGAGCGCCACAAAAAGGGCGATATCCTGAACCTGTTCTTTGAAGAGTTTGTAGAAGAGCATCTCGTACAGCCCACTTTCCTGATGGATCATCCGGTAGAAATTTCTCCGCTGACCAAGAGAAAACCGGAAAATCCGGACTATGTAGAGCGTTTTGAGTTCTTCATGAACGGCTGGGAGCTGGCAAATGCCTACTCTGAGTTAAACGATCCTATCGACCAGAGAGCACGTTTTGCAGCTCAGGAAGAGCAGTTCGCAGCAGGCGATGAAGAAGCCAACCACACTGATGAAGATTTCCTGAACGCTCTGGAAATCGGTATGCCGCCGACAGGTGGTATCGGATTCGGTATCGACCGTATGTGTATGC
>CAJMON010000018.1 GCA_905214955.1 uncultured bacterium | reverse complement strand
AAAAAAACCATTCTCAACAACATTATTTGTATTTTTTTTTATAATCTCTCCGGTCTCTTTTCTGTTTTTCTCCGACTTTGAAAGATTTTTGCAGGAGTTCATCCCAAGTTTGTCAAAATATTATCGTTTTATTCGAGAAATACTCAACATTTGTTTACACAAAAAATCCGCCGTACAGTTGTACGGCGGATACGGACATTCAATTTTATGCCAGCATCATCCGGTCGTTGGCAAACTCTCCTCCGCTTGCCTGCCCGAATTTTTCCAGCAGATCAGAAACGGTGAGTTTTTTCTTTTCTTCTCCGGACACATCATAAATGATCCGGCCTTCGTGCATCATGATCAGCCGGTTTCCGTGGCGGATGGCATCTTTCATATTATGAGTTACCATCATAGCGGTCAAATGCTCTTCCCGGATGATCTCATCGGTAAGCTCCAATACTTTTGCGGCAGTTTTGGGGTCCAGTGCTGCAGTATGCTCATCTAAGAGAAGCAGCTGAGGCTTTTTCAAGGTCGCCATCAAAAGGGTAAGTGCCTGTCTCTGGCCTCCGGAGAGAAGTCCCACTTTTGCTGTCAGACGGTCTTCCAGGCCAAGACCTAAGCTTTTTAATTTTTCCCGGTATTCATCTCGTTCCCGTTTGGTAATGCCCACACGCAGACCTCGTCCTGCCCCGCGTCTTGCTGCCAGTGCCATATTTTCTTCAATCTGCATTCCGGCTGCAGTTCCGGTCATAGGATCCTGAAAAACTCTTCCCAAATATTTTGCACGCTTGTGTTCTGGCAGTTTGGTAACATCCGTCCCTCCGATGCAGATGCGTCCAGCATCCACCGGCCATACCCCGGCTACTGCATTTAAGGTGGTGGATTTTCCTGCTCCGTTTCCTCCAATAATGGTCACAAAGTCCCCTTCTTCCAGATGAAGGTTGACACCGTTTAAAGCCCGCTTTTCATTGACGGTCCCCGCATTGAATGTTTTGTGAATGTCTTTGATTTCCAGCATGGTTAGTTCCCCCTCTTTGCACTTTTCGAAAAATATTTTCCTTTCATGTAGGGAATTGCCAGGAAAACAGCAACCACCAGTGCAGAAAGAAGTTTTAAGTCATTCGAATTCAGTCCCATCCACAGCACGACCTGAAGCACCAGATAATAAATAATAGCACCGAATACCACTGTTAAAAGAGTAAAAGCAAAATTTCCCCGAAGTTTTCCAAACAGCACCTGGCCAATGATAACCGCTGCCAGTCCAATGACAATCGCACCACGTCCCATGTTCACATCAGCAAATCCCTGATACTGTGCATACAACCCACTGGCTAATGCCACCAGACCGTTGGAAAGCATCAGTCCTAAAATCTTGCAGGCATTGGTATTGATGCCCTGGGCTCTTGCCATATTGGGGTTTGATCCGGTGGCACGAATGGCGCATCCAAGTTCCGTTCCAAAAAACCAGTACAGTGCCGCAATGATCAGCAGAATAAACACTGCTGTCACAAAAATAGTGTTCTTATAAAAAGCAACATTCTTTACGTACCGCAGCGAAACCAGCAGAGAATATTTGTCCACGCTGATGGCCTGGTTGGATTTATTCATCATAATCCGTAAGTTTATGGAATATAGGCCTAACTGGGTCAGAATTCCTGCCAAGATTGCCGGAATGCCCATTCCTGTATGAAAGACACCTGTCACAAGTCCTGCTGCCATTCCTGCCAAGAAGGCGCAGAACAGAGAAAATCCAACGGAATGTCCGCTCTGCATCAGCATAATGCAGACAGCACCACCAGTACACATTGTGCCGTCCACGGTAAGATCTGCCAGATCCAAAATCCGGTATGTAATATAGACTCCAATGGCCATGATTCCCCAGATCAATCCCTGGGCACAGGCTCCTGGAAGGGCGTTTAATAAGGTTCCGATATTCACACTCATATCCTCCTGTACGGAAATAATTTTTATCCCTGATATGATGACAGGCCCCGGCAGATCTGCCGCCGGGGCCCATATCTTCATTTTCTCAGGTTTTATGACTCAGAAGCAGTTTCTGTCTCTGTCTCTTCTGCCTGTGCACCGATTGCCACATAATCATCGGGAACCTGGATACCAAGCTCCTCACAGCGCTCTGCTGCATATTCTTTTGTTACCTGGGGGGCAAATGCAACTTCCATTGTGGAAACATCTGCGCCATTTACCAGAATGTCATATGCCATCTCACCAGTCTTGTATCCAAGATCATAGTAGCTGATAGACAGTGTAGCAACGCCGCATCCCTCACAGATGCCCTCTTCTCCTGCAATAATCGGAATGCCTGCGGGAAGTGCGATGTTATTGATCACTTCTGTGTTGGAAGCTGCAGTGTTGTCTGTAGGAACATAAAGCACATCGTTTTCAGACACTGCATTTGTCACAACAGTAGCAATGTCGTTGGAGTCTGCAAAGCTATAATATTCACAGGTGTATCCCAGATCTTCCAGGTATTTCTTGATCTCATCTACCTGGTATGCGGAGTTGGCCTCTGCAGAGCAGTACAGCAGGCCTACATTTTTGGCATCCGGGAAGAGCTCATGAAGCATGTCTGCCTGCTCACTTAAGGGTGCCAAGTCTGAAGTACCGGAAATGTTCTTGCCGGTGGTTCCGCTCCAATCATCAATCTCCAGCGCAGTTGCATAGTCCGTAACACAGGTTCCTAAAATGGGAATGTCTGCGGTGCCAGCTGATGCTGCCTGTAAAGATGCAGTGGCATTTGCCAGGATCAGATCATCCTCAGAAGCTACGAACTGGTTGATGATGGTTGCACAGTTGGCAGAATCACCAGATGCGTTCTGCTCATCAAAGTTGACATTGTCCTCTCCCAGCAGTTCAATCAAGGCATCCTCAAACCCTTTTGTAGCTGCGTCCAGGGCATCGTGCTGTACCAGCTGGCAGATGCCGATGTTGTATACTTTCTTTTCTTCTGCCGATGCAGACATCACACTGCCCGCGCACAGTGCTGCTGTAAGTCCCATTGCTGCCAGAATCATCGTATTCTTTTTCATAATCTTCCGCTCCTTTGACTTTTTCAATTCAACGCTTTCGACTGTAACGGTTCAACGCTTTTACCTGTTAAAGTCCATGTACTAGATTTTACATCATTTTCTCGAAAAAATCAACAGGATTTTGGATTTTTATGCTTCCCAGGGAAGATCCGTACTCTCAATCTTTTTATCTCGGAGCATCAAGTCATTGACCGCCTCTTTTGCAGACTTTCCTTCAAAAAGAACTTTATTGATCTGCTCGACAATGGGCATTTCCACCTGATATTTTTCCGCCAGGGCTTTGGCTGCTTTTGCGGAGTAGACGCCTTCCACCACCATTTTCACCTCTGCCATGGCCTCTTCCATGGTATATCCCTGGCCAATCAAATATCCGGCCTTCCGGTTCCGGCTGTGGACACTGGCACATGTCACAATCAGATCTCCAATGCCGGTGAGTCCAAAGAATGTGGACGGCCGTGCGCCCATGGCAATGCCAAGACGTGCAATCTCTGCAATTCCTCTGGTGATGAGTGCAGCCTTTGTGTTGTCCCCATAGCCTAATCCGTCTGCCGCCCCCGCTGCCAGGGCAATGACGTTCTTTAAGGCACCGCCAAGCTCCACGCCTAAGATGTCCGGGCTCGTGTACACTCGAAACACCGGACTCATAAACAGGTTCTGCAGGTACTCTGCCACTGCTTTTTTGTGGGCGCTTACCACACAGGTGGTAGGCAGTCCCTTTACCACCTCTTCCGCATGGCTGGGACCTGATAAAACTGCGGTTTCCGCCTGAGGGATTTCCTCCTCAATAATCTGGGAAAGGGTATACAGAGTACTTTTCTCCACTCCTTTGGAAACATTGACGATGATCTGTCCTTTCTCTGTAAACGGCCGCATTTTTCCGGAAACTTCCCGAATATAAGGAGAGGGAACCGCAAGAATCACGGCTCCCTTCCCTTTCATCGCTTCAGAAAGATCTGTAGTAAAGCAGATTGCATCCGGAATTTCCACGCCTGGAAGGCGGCTGTCCTTCTTATGGTCCCGTTTCGTTCTGGACCATACCGTCACATCATGTCCATTGTTTACACATAAGACTGCCAGGGCAGTTCCCCAGCTTCCGGCTCCGATAATACCAATTTCTGCCATCAGGTTCCTCCTTATGAATGTTTGGATGAAAGATATGTTTTCCGCTCTGTTCCATTTAACAGGCGTTTGATGTTGGTGCGATGCTTCCAGTAGGCCATAATGGTCAGAAACGCCGTCAGCACATACAGTTCATTTAACAGAGGCTGTGCCATATGAAAATGTCCCATCTGGCCAAGCACCAGCACTTCGATCATGATTCCGGCATACACCAGAAGCGATCCAAGGGAAACATAGTGGGTAGCAAAGAAAGTGCCAAAGAAGGTGATCACACCTAAAATCAGCATGATCCAGTCAAAGCTGATGACCAGGCCCGCGGTAGCAGCAATCCCCTTTCCTCCCCGGAAATTCAGATAAAAGGGGAAGTTGTGTCCTAAAATCACTCCTGTGGCCGCATACATTTTCAAAAGCGGCAGCATCTCTTCATGGCTCTTTCCAAGGAAGAGACATACCAGCACAATAGCCAGCACACACTTTAAACAGTCGCCTGCAAAGGTAAGCAGGCCTGCTTTGGTTCCCATGGTACGCATCATATTGGTGGTTCCTGCATTGCCGCTGCCATAATTGCGGATGTCAATTCCGTGGAGCTTTCCTAAAATATAGCTTGTTTGAAACAATCCAAGGCAGTATCCCACGCCCAGACAGATCAGTCGGACTCCCATGTTATTTCTCCTTCTCTTTTCTCTCCCGGATAATGAACTTCAGAGCGGTTCCCCGAAATCCGAAGGTATCCCGGATTTTATTTTCCAGATATCTGGTGTAAGAAAAATGCATCAGTTCTTTATCATTGACAAAAATAACAAAAGTCGGCGGTTTTACTGCTGCCTGTGTAATGTAGTACAGCTTCAGGCGTTTTCCCTTGTCTGAAGGCGGCTGCTGAAGTGCCACGGCTTCTGCCATGATCTCATTTAACACACCGGTCTGGATACGCAGGGTCTGGTTCTCCAGTACCATGTCAATGGTCTCAAAAAGCTTGGGCAGTCTCTGTCCGGTCTCTGCGGAAATAAAGAGAATCTCTGCATAGGGCATATAGGACAGGGTGTTGCGGATTTCTTCGGTGTATTTGTAAATGGTCTTGTCATTCTTTTCAATGGCATCCCATTTGTTCACTGCAATGATAACGCCCTTTCCTCTCTCATGGGCAATTCCTGCAATCTTGGCATCCTGCTCGGTAACACCTTCTTTTGCATCAATAACCACAACTACCACATCTGCCCGGTCAACGGCTGTCACAGTACGGATAATGCTGTAACGCTCCAATTCTTCTTTGATCTTGTTTTTCCGGCGAAGACCTGCAGTGTCAATAAACACATAGGGTTTTCCATTCCATAAAATCTCGGTATCAATGGCATCTCTGGTGGTTCCTGCAATGTTGGATACGATTACCCGGTTTTCTCCGGTCAGCTTATTGATAATAGAAGATTTGCCTACGTTTGGCTTTCCAACCACAGCGATTCTTGGGCGGTCATCTTCTTCCTCTTCCAGGGTGTCCTTGTCAAAATGCTTCACCACTTCATCCAGCATATCGCCAATGCCCAGCTTTGCACTGGCAGAAACTGGGAATGGATCTCCGATGCCCAGGTTGTAAAATTCATACACATCTGCCATCTGCTTCTTAAAGCTGTCCACCTTGTTGACCACTAAGATCACCGGTTTGTGGGAGCGGCGCAGCATATCTGCCACTTTGGAATCTGCATCTACCAATCCCTGACGGACATCGGTCATAAAAATGATCACATCTGCCGTGTCCATGGCGATCTGTGCCTGGTCCCGCATCTGTGCCAGGATCACGTCGCTGGAATCCGGCTCAATACCGCCGGTATCAATCAGGGTAAAGCGCTGGTTTAACCACTCCACGTCCGCATAAATCCGATCTCTCGTTACACCGGGGGTATCTTTTACAATAGAAATGTTTCCACCTGCCAGGGTATTGAACAGGGTGGATTTGCCCACATTGGGTCTGCCTACAATTGCTACAATGGGTTTACTCATATTTATTCACCTCGTTTGTGTGTAAATGTTCTGCTTTGTCCTCTAACAGCATGGCTTCTGCCAGAGCCTGACCGCTTGATTTTACAATATTCACCGTGGTTTGTAAAGCAGTTTCCAATTCGTCCACGGTCATGTCATCCAGAAAAATAGTCTCCCCGCTTTTTAAAAGGTTGCAGGGAAGCAGCAGCCGTTCTCCCAAATTCTGATCCGTCAGCTGTTTTTTCAGATCCTGGCCGGTGAGCAGCCCGGATACCGTAATCCGCTCTCCAAAGAACTCATTGCGAATAGCATACACATGAATGTTCGTATTGGGATACTTCTTGTTCAGAAGTCCTGCCAGTTTTTCAATCACCGGTGCTGCCAGGCGTCCGGTAGCCATGGACAGCTCTCTTTTCTTTTTATCTCCCGGAAGTACTTCCAGGGCTTCCAAAAATTCCGTTTCCAGAAGCCGCAGCATTCCCACGCCGTTTTCCAGCTGAAGATATCCGTCATACCGCTCTTCCTCCGGCAAGAATCTCTCTGCCAAAAGATACCATTCATCCGATGCGTGAATTCCGTGGATGCCGTATTTTTCATAGAATACTCTCTGCCATTTTTCAATCAGATCAATGACCTCGCAGGCATCCTCTTTCGTAAAAGGCGCAAGCTGTTCTAGTCCTTCACGGTATTTGGTCAGTCCTACTGGAACCACGGAGACACTTTCCAGTACCGGCATGTAGTGTTCCAGCTTTGAAATGCTGTATTCCAGCTCTTTTCCGTCATTCCAGCCCTTGCACAGCACGATTTGGCCATTCATGTGAATCCCGGCTTCATAGAGGCGGTCTACTTTTTTCAGAGCATCTCCAGCAAAGCGGTTGTGCAGCATTTTGCAGCGAAGCTCTGGGTTCATGGTCTGGAAAGAAATGTTAATGGGTTCCAGATGATACTGGGTGATCCGGTCAACGTCGTGGTCACTCATGTTGGTCAGGGTCACATAATTTCCCTGGAGGAACGAAAGTCTGGAATCGTCATCCTTGAAATACAGGGTGTCTCTCATTCCAGGGGGCATCTGATCAATGAAGCAGAAAATGCACTTGTTGTGGCAGCTGCGGTATTCATCCATCAGCCCGTTTTCAAACTCCATTCCTAAGTCATCTTCAAATTCTTTCTCGATTTCCAGTTCCCATTCTTCTCCGGATGGCTTCCGGATCAGAACCGTCAGATACTCTTCGTTGCTTAAATAATGATAATCAAATACATCCTCGATTGGTGTATCGTTGATGGACACCAGGCAGTCTCCCGGCTCCACTCCTAATTCTTCGGCAATACTTCCGGGTAAAACCCGGCTTACAATATGCTGCTTTTTTTTCATGTTTTTTTATACTCCTAAACCCCAGCCTTCCTTCTTTTCCTGGTCCGGAAATCTTTCTGACTGGTTTCACAATCTCTATAATCATACTAAATGCCTTCTCAAAATGCAATAAAAAGATAGGATATCCTTGACTTCCCAGGGGAGGAAATGCTATAACTATGATGAATTGCGTCGCGATACGTCGATGTGAAACTTGAACAATGAGAGCTGGAGGATCACTATGCCAAATTTTAAGCCACTTCAAGATGCTATTCCATTTGCTCCGCTGAAACTTGCCGCCCTGGAGGGCTGCCGGGATTTTGCCGGGCAGGTAAATGAACATCTGGTTGATTACCGCCATTCAAACCCGACACATACGGCTGACAGCATTGCTTTCCGCGGATATTCCGCTGACAGCTACCTGTTAGACTGTGCCTGCCCACGCTTCGGAACAGGTGAAGCCAAAGGAATCATCCGGGAATCTGTCCGCGGAACAGACCTGTACATTCTCGCTGATGTGTGCAACTACAGCCTGACCTACTCCGTGTGCGGCCACACAAACCATATGTCACCCGATGACCATTACCAGGATCTGAAACGAATCATTTCCGCAGCCAACGGAAAAGCACGCCGGATCAATGTGATTATGCCGTTTCTTTATGAAGGACGCCAGCATAAGCGTACCAAGCGGGAATCCTTAGACTGTGCACTGGCACTTCAGGAACTGGCCGATATGGGTGTTTCCAATATCATCACCTTTGATGCCCATGACCCAAGAGTTGCCAATTCTGTTCCTCTGTCCGGTTTTGATTCCTATATGCCTACTTATCAGTTTTTAAAGGCTCTGATTCAGGCGGTACCGGATTTCATCATCGACAATGAACATCTGATGATTATCAGCCCTGATGAAGGAGCCATGGGAAGAGCCGTTTATTTCTCCAATATTCTTGGTGTGGATATGGGTATGTTCTACAAACGCCGGGATTACTCCGTTGTTGTCAATGGAAAGAACCCTATCGTTGCCCATGAATTTTTAGGAGATTCTGTGGAAGGAAAAGACGTTGTCATCATTGATGATATGATTTCTTCCGGAGAAAGTATGCTGGACGTTGCGAAACAGTTAAAAGACCGGAAAGCACGCCGCGTCTTTGTATGTACCACTTTTGGCCTGTTCACCGACGGTCTTGCTAAATTTGATGAATACTATGAAAAAGGCTACATCACCAAGGTGGTGACCACCAACTTAAACTACCGTCTGCCGGAGCTTCTGACACGTCCGTACTATCAGGAAGCTGACATGACCAAGTTTCTTGCCAGCATTATTGATTCCATGAACCACAACGTTTCCATCAACCATGTGCTCTCTCCTACCGAGAAGATTCACAAGCTTCTGGAAAAATTCCGCAATCAGTAACTTCTTTAAAAAGCCCTGTTCCAAGAAATCCTGGAGCAGGGCTTTTATTTTTTACAGGTATTTTTATCCGCGGATGCCAAGAAATGCCGAAAGGTTTCCCCGTTTTCCGCCGGATGCCCGGTGGGAAAAGAAAACGGAAGGATTGCAGCAGGTACACAGATCTGTCACACAGATGTGCTCTTTTAAAATCCCTGCATTCTGAAGAATCTGCTCATTGACCTTCCACAGATTCAGCTGGTATCGGCCGTTTTCTTTCTGGTAGAAAAATTCTCTGCCTGCATTTTCCGGCATGATTGCCTCGATCTGCATAAAGACATCTTCGCTGACTTCATAGCAGTCCTGGCAGATGGAAGGCCCTACGCATACCAGGATATCTTTGGGATCACAGCCGTATTCCCGTTTCATGGCTTCCACTGTGACTTTTCCCATCTGGTGGGCTGTCCCTTTCCATCCAGAATGGCTTAAAGCCACTGCTTTTTTCACCGGATCTACAAAGTACAGGGGCACGCAGTCCGCATAAGAAGTCACCAGGACAAGCCCCGGCACATTCGTCATCAGCCCGTCTATGTCCGTATATTCTAATGGTTTTGTAAAACCCATTCCCCGTTCTTTTTCTGTGACTTTATAGATATGGGTGGTATGGGTCTGCTGGGAAAGCACCATGTTTTCCGGGAGAAATCCCATGCTGTCGGCAATCCGCCTGTAATTTTCCCGCACATGCTCCGGGTCATCTCCTCTGGTAAAGCTTAAATTCAGGCTGGCGAAATCGCCTTCGCTTACTCCGCCAAGGCGTGTGGAAAATCCATGCACATACCCTTCCAGTTCATCCAGAAGAGGAAATGTCACATAAGGAACCATCTTCTCGTCATGCAGCTTCATCACCGGCTGTGTGCCTTTTCTGATCAGTTTCATCTTTTTCCTCCTACTTCAAAAAGCATCCTGTACAACCTGGATGTCTTCTTTACAGATCCCCACCACATCGAAGCGGCACCTGGTTTCAAAGGATAAGCCTTTTTCTGCCAGATACCAGGCTGCGCTGTGGCGGATCTTCTGCTGTTTTGTTTTTCCCACTGCTTCCAAAGGAGTTCCCATGGAAGCGTTTTCACGGTATTTTACTTCTACAAACACCAAAAAGTCATGGTCTTTTGCAATGAGGTCAATCTCTCCCGCTCTGCAGCGGTAATTTCTCTCCAGAATCTCATAGCCGGCTGCCTGTAAGCAGCGCGCCGCCTTTTCCTCATAAAGTGTACCAATCTGACGTTTGTTCAAAGAAAACCTCCTTGCTGTAAATATATTTGGCGCCACAGGGAGTGCTCCTTGCTGCGCACTCTTATATAAAGTGTGTAATAAATGTTTTTCGGTGGATGGGCGACGGGCCATATTTCTGGATTGCCGCAATGTGCTCTTTGGAGCCA
Source organism: uncultured bacterium (assembly GCA_905214955.1). Lineage (GTDB taxonomy): Bacteria > Bacillota > Clostridia > Lachnospirales > Lachnospiraceae > Limivivens. The sequence goes on along the minus strand of CAJMON010000018.1, from coordinate 36,445 downwards.
TATCCTTTGTGTCCTGCAAATCCGTACTCCGGCATCAGCTTGTCATATTCCCGCATCAGCCGGTCCCTGGTCACCTTGGCAATCACACTAGCTGCCGCAATGGAAAGGGAACGGGCATCTCCTTTGATAATAGGTACCTGATGAATGGAAATTCCGGGAATTTTCACTGCGTCATTTAACAAGACAGCCGGCTTTGCGGAAAGATTGGAAACTGCCTCCCGCATAGCCTCGTAGGTGGCCTGTAAAATGTTGATCTCGTCGATTCTTGCAGGGCTTGAAAGTCCCACTCCCACTGACACTGCCTTTTCCATAATTTCATCATACAGCGCTTCTCTCTTTTTTTCGGAAAGCTGTTTGCTGTCATTTAAATACAGGATTTCGCAGTCTTGGGGAAGAATCACGGCCGCTGCTGCCACAGGACCTGCCAAGGGTCCTCTCCCTGCCTCATCAATGCCGCACACCAGTCCTAAGTCTTCATATTTGTGTTCAAAGATCCGCATGGTCTCCAAACGTTTCCGCTCCTCTTCCAGTGCTTCCTGTTTTTTCTGATATTTGCGAATCAGGCCGGCAACGCCTGCCCTGTTATCCTCTGCGTATTTTGCGTAGAGTGCCTCCAGGCCATCTGTGCCGGCCAGTTCAAATTCTTTTTTAATCTCTGTAATTGTCTTCATATGTGTTCTCTTATTGCAGAGACCCGGCCTTTCCAATCGGCCAGATCCGGGCCACTGCCCGTCCCATAATGGTTTTTCCTTTTACACTGCCCACTGCCGGCTCCCGGCTGTCCATGCTGTCATTGCGGTTGTCTCCTAAGACAAAATATTCATCTTCCCCCAATGTAATGGGTTTGTAAGCCAATCCCGGATTTTCGATAGTCTCATAACCATAATCCTCTTTGAGAACTTCTCCATTGATGTAGATTTTTCCGTCCACAATCTGGACTGTCTCCCCTGGAAGTCCAATGACCCGCTTGATGTAGTAAGTGTTGTCCTTGTACTGAAATGGAAAGACCACAATCTCAAAGCGCTCTGGCGTGCGAAACCGGTAGCTTAGTTTATCCACTACCAGACTGTCTCCGTCCTCCAGTGCCGGATACATGGAATTCCCACTGACGGTGGTGCGCTGTCCCACATAATGCAGAAACAGATATGCCACCGCCAGCAGAATCACCGCATACACGGCCAGTCCCGCCAGTTCTTTTTTTACCCCTTGCTGTTTCATACTCCGCCTGTATGCCCCTTTATCTCAGTCGTAGAATGTTTTTCCTTTATTACTGGTGTTTTAACAGACCAAAATCTGACAGCGGCCAAATTCGGATAAAGGCACGTCCGATCAGACGGTCACGGGAAATATTTCCCACATCCTCATACCGGCTGTCCTTGCTGTTGTTGCGGTTGTCTCCCAAGACAAAGTATTCATCGTCCCCCAGTGTAATGGGCTCGGATGCACGTCCTGCATAGTCCATCTTTTCTTTTCCGTAGGTCTCACCTAAAAGCTCCCCGTTGATGTAGACCTCGCCGTCCTTGATCTGTACCGTCTCCCCCGGAAGACCAATGATTCGTTTAATAAAGTTTCGTTTTCCAGTTTCATCTTCAAATGGGAAAACCACGATGTCATACCGCTTCGGATCGCTGAACCGGTAGCTGATCTTATCCGTAATCAAGTTGTCCCCGTTTTCTAGTGTGGGGTTCATGGAACGGCCGGAAACCACGGTACGCTGTCCCACAAAGGTTACCAGCAGCCAAGTCAGGGCTGCTACGATCAGAATATACACCACCATCTCCAGGACTTCTCTTCCCATAGATTTCTTTGGTGCCTCCTGTTGTTCGCCTGCTTCTTTGTTGTTCATTTTGGTCATCACTCTTTTCGTTTAGTATGTTGTAACCCTATTTTAACGGTTCACTGGTGGAAATTCAAGACTTATTTTCCCTAAGCGCCCGCTTCTGAAATCGTCAATCAAAAGCATGGATGCCTTGCCATAATCTAACTCATTTCCCTTTAATAAGCATCCCCGGCTCTTTGCAATCTCCCCTAAAAGCTCCGGTGAAACCATCTCTTCGCTGCATCCATAGCGCTTGCCTAACGCCCCTGGATACTCTTTCGTCAGAAAATCTATGAGCTGGCAGGCCAGTTCATCCCTGTTTAAAATTTCATCATTAATGGAGCCGATCATGGCCAGGTGAAGGCCTACGGTTTGATCTTCAAACTTGGGCCACAAAATTCCCGGCGTGTCCAGAAGCTCTACATTTTTATTCAGGCGGATCCACTGTTTTCCTTTCGTCACACCTGGCTTGTTTCCCGTTTTTGCGCAGGCTTTTCCGGCAAAGCTGTTGATGAAGGTGGATTTTCCTACATTGGGAATCCCCACCACCATAGCACGCACTGGACGGTTTAAAATGCCTCTTTTTCTGTCACGCTCGATTTTTTCCCTGCAGGCTTCTGAAATGGCATTCTGAATGACTTTCATGCCGCTTCCGTTTCTGGAATCCACCTGAACCGCCATGCATCCATTCTCCTGAAAATAGGCCATCCAGCGTTTCGTCACTTCCTGGTCTGCCAGGTCGCTTTTATTTAAAAGAATCAATCTTGCCTTGTTTTTTCCCAGTTCGTCAATATCCGGATTCCTGCTGCCTGCAGGCACACGGGCATCTGTCAGTTCGATGACCAGGTCAATCAACTTCATATCTTCCTGCATCATCCGTCTGGCTTTTGTCATATGGCCTGGATACCACTGATAATTCATTCTTTTTCCTCCGCACTCTGCTGCTTTTGTTTTATTTTACCAGTCCGAAATGGTCTTTGGGGGACACAATCAGCCATACCTTTCCTTCGATATAAGACCTCTTTACATTTCCAACGCTGGCATGTCTGCTGTCTTCGCTGTTGTTGCGGTTGTCTCCTAGGACAAAATATTCATCAGCACCCAGTGTGATGGGTTCAGATGCCATTCCTGGGGAATTGATCACCGGATAATCCCTCTGTTCCAGATAAAGCTCATCATTGATGTAAATCATGCCGTCTTTGATCTGAATGGTCTCTCCAGGAAGCCCGATGACCCGCTTAATATAAGAGTGGCTGCTTTTGCTTCCGCCTGGCTTAAAAGCCACCACATCCCCACGCTTTGGATCCGAAAGATCATAATTCAATGTATTTAAGAGAACCTTGTCGCCTCCGGAAATCGTCACATCCATGGACTGGCCGATGTTGGTTCTGCTCTGTCCAAAAAAGACCGCCAGCACATAGGCCAGTAAAATAACTACAACGATCTCCACGGCCCACAAAATGACCGCGCCCCGCTTCTTCGAAGTTTTTTTCTGTTTTCTCTTCATGCGTCACCTCATTTTGGCTGTGCTAGAGCGTGTTTGAAAAAAGCTTTCTGTAAGATGTACGTCACAATTTGTGGAAGATTTTGTCGCAATGAGGGCGGCGCAGCGGGCTGCGTCAACCGAATGAGGGCAAAATCCCGCGCAAAGCGGGCGTGCAGATTGCAGGAATGATTTTTCAAACACACTTTAGAAAAAGGCTGCCGCAAGTATCTTGCAGCAGCCCAAGTCCAATTCATTATTTTACCAGCTCTTTTACCTTTGCACTCTTTCCTACGCGCTGTCTTAAGTAATTCAGTTTTGCACGTCTTACTTTACCTCTTCTGACTACTTCGACTCTCTCTACGCTGGGAGAATGTAACGGCCAGGTCTTCTCTACGCCGATACCGTTGGAGTTCTTACGAACAGTGAAAGTAGCTCTTACACTTCCACCCTGTTTCTTCAGAACAGTACCTTCGAATACCTGAACACGCTCACGGTTTCCTTCTTTGATCTTTGCGTATACTTTTACGGTATCACCTACGCGGAAATCGTCAACGGTTTCTTTCAACTGCTCAGCTTCAATGCTTTTAATAATGTCGTTCATTGTGTGTTTTCCTCCTATATTATCGATGTTCTTAATGCCTGTCTGGCAGCAGAGGACCATCCTTTGCTCACAACATTTGTAATCTTACCATGTTTCCCGAGAAAAAGCAAGCTTTTTTCTGATTGTTTTACAGTCTTCTGGAGAACAGATGGAAATACTCACACTGCAGGGTTCCGCCCGGCTCTGTCAGCAGGGAAGCTGGAATCCAGTCTCCATAAATCGTAGTGGGCCGTTTCTGGTAAATGGCAGAATCCAGAACCAGATAGCAGTCGTCTTTTGCCCGATAGGCCACAATGGCAATGTAGTGGCCAGGTACCAGTGCCACTGCCACACCTTTTTTCCTCAGATGCCGTCTCACAGACTTCAGCGAATAGACTTTTCCTACATGGCGAAAATGATATTCTTCCCCAAGCTCTCTTCCTGCATCCGGATACAGGGTGTCAGCGGTTCCCTGCCCATAATAATAGTGTCCTCTGCTGGCGGAAAACTCTGCCAGCATATTGGGATCCAAAAATTCTCCGTTCATGGCATAAATGGCATTGGTTAAAGCCAGAAGCCCGCAGCCCGAACCGGAAATGGTCTTGCGCACGGCTCCGCCGCCATAGTAAGTATTATCTCCCCATTTTGGATCATACTGGGAAAATACGGTCACCCGCTTTAAGCTTGGTGTCACGGTCGTCTTGGTAAGGGTCCAGAGCCTAGAATTGCTTTCTTTGATCTTTCCAGCAAACAGCTTTCCGGTTGTGTGATATGTCAGCATCACATTTTGGGCTGTCTCTGTCAGAGAAAAGTTTGCTCTTTTTCTTTCCAGCTGCCAGGTGGTATTAGCCCCCGCGCCTTGTGTAACAGCCAGGGTTTTTCTGCCTTTTCGCACAGTAATGCTGTACTGGTTGTTTCCTTTATGCTCTAAAAGGAACTGCTGGTACGCACTTCCATCCGCTTCTTCCAGCTTGAATTTTCCATCGGAAGGATCATAGGTCAGATACTGATCTGGAAGATTTTTCGGGGAAATGGTATAATACCCTCTTGCCAGAAGCTGTACCCGGGTAATGGCAGATCCACGGACACAGGTCTGATAAGTCCATGCGGAAATCCAGCCCATGCGGTACCGGTTTCCGGTTTTAAAATAAATCTGGACTTTTCCATCCACTTCGCCCACTGACATACCGGAAGAGCCGGCTGGAATATACACATAGCCCTCACTGCTGTTTGGTGTGCCAGGCATATAAAAGCCGCTGACCACAAAGGCATTTTTTGCTTCATAGTCCGGATCTGCCAGAAAAACTTCTTTCCGTGCCCATCCTTTTTTGGTGGTTCCATCCACCTTATAGGAAATCTGCACCGCATTTCCGGAAACTTTTACTGCCTTGCACATGTCATAGGGAATTACCTCTTTTTTCTTGGAAAGAGTATCGGTCTCATAAACCGTGACGCGCCCAGTTTTCCATGGATACACGGTCATACAGTGTTTCAAAGATAAATCCGGAAGTTCTGCTGCCGATGCACACAGACTTCCTGCACATAAAAGAAATAGGAAGCAAACCACTCCCAAAACCACGTATTTTCCCTTTTTCATTGTTATTCTCCTGGCAGTTCTCTCAACCATTTTTTCTCTTTCTCTGTCAATACCGCTTTTTCCAGAAGATCCGGGCGGTATTTGGCTGTCCGGAGGATGGACTGCTCCCTTCTCCACTTGTCTACGTTTCCATGATGACCGGAAAGCAGCACCGGTGGAACTGCTTTTTCTTTCCACACCTCCGGCCTGCTGTATTGGGGATACTCCAAAAGGTTCTCATGAAAGGATTCGATGATGCCGGAGGTCTCATTGGTCAGCACGCCAGGCACCATTCTGGAAATGGCATCAATCATTACCATGGACGGCAGCTCCCCTCCTGTCAGGACATAATCCCCGATGGAAACAAAATCCGTCACTATCTCCTCTAACACCCGCTCATCAATTCCTTCATAATGGCCGCACAGAAATACAAGATCTTCTTCCTTTGCAAAATCCACTGCCATGGACTGGGAGAACACGCCTCCCTGGGGAGTTAAGTAAATGGTTCTTGGCTTTTTCCCAAGCTTCTGCGCCACCGATTCCCAGGCATCGTACACCGGAGCTGCCTGCATTACCATGCCGGCGCCCCCTCCATAAGGATAATCGTCTACCTTGCCATATTTGTTATTTGCAAAATCCCGGATATTCACTGTTTCCAGATGCAGAATGCCTTTTTCCAGTGCTCGTCCAATGATGCTGGTGCGCAGTCCCTGTTCGATCATCTCCGGAAACAATGTCAGCACATAGTAATTCATAAATCCATAAGCCCTTTCAGAAGTCTTACCGTCATGATACCGCTTTCCAGATCCACATCCCGGATGCAGTCCTTGATGGCAGGCAGAAGAAGCTCTTTCTTTCCAGGTGCTTCTACCACATACACATCATTGGCCCCCGTCTCCAGTACGTCCGTAAGCTTTCCTAGCTCTTCTCCTTCTTCTGTCACCACCCGCAGGCCAATAAGATCTGCGATAAAGTTTTCATCTTCCCCAAGCTCTACTGCATGTGCCCGGTCTACCAAAAGAGGACGCTGCCGCCATCCTTCTACCTGATTGATGTCGTCATATCCTTTAAATTTCAAAATCACATACTGCTTAAAATAGCGTACATTTTCAATTTCCAGCGGCTTTTTGGCGCTTCCCGTATCCAGATAAATGGTCTCAAGATCTTCAAAGCGTTCCGGATCATCGGTTGTGGGGAACACTTTAACTTCACCTTTTAACCCGTGGGTGCTGGTGATCACGCCTGCCTGTAAATATTCTTCCATATTCATTTACCCCTGTATAATCCGCTTGCAGAGCACCGGCCTGCGGTTTCCATAGTTGACCCGTTTCACACAGATTCCGCCAAAAGGATAGGTCTCTCCGTAATGCCCTGAAGCATGAATAATAAAGCCATCTCCTAAGTACATGGCTACATGGCCGATAGGCCCATACGTATCGTTTTCTAAATAAAACAGCAGATCGCCTGCCCGTAAATTCCGGATGGGAACCGTCATTCCCTGGAACCGCAGGTTGTCGGTATGGGGATACCCTAAACAAATCCCTGCATACTGATAACATGCTTTTACAAAATTTGCGCAGTCGATTCCTCCTGTGAGCGAAGAAGATCCAAGGGAAAAAGGCGTTCCCAGAAATTTGATTCCATAGCGCACTACTTTGTGCCGCAGCGGATTGGTGGACATCTGTTTTAAGCGGATGCCTTTTACTTTCACCTGGTCTGCAACCACATAGAGCGTCCCTTTCTCCCGCGGCATATAAACAGGGAGAAAACGGTATTTCTTTCCTCTTTTCAGAAGGGACTTCTGCAGCTTCACTGCATCGCCATAGCCTAAATATCCATAAATCTGACTGGCCGTGGAGCGTCCCATATACAGAGGAATGGACTGGCTGCTGTCATTATACACATAATAGGTATCGTAACGCTTGCTGCGCAGATACCGGTCCACACTCACCTTTTCTGCCGCAAACACACTCCCTGCCCACAGAAAGGCACCTACCAGCACCATCCCTGTAAGAAGCCATATTCTCTGTTTTTTCTTTATCTCCCACACCTCCCAGTTCCTATCTTTTTTCCCTTTATAACGAAAAAACCCCGTTTTCACGAGGTCTTCCCTTATTGCAGAATATCTACAACGATTTTTTTATCTTCTTTTGATGCCGCGGCTTTTACAACAGCACGGATGGCTTTCGCAATCCGTCCCTGTTTGCCGATGACCTTTCCCATGTCGGAAGGCGCGACTTTCAGTTCGATCACCGTCGTTTTACCGCTTTGCTTTTCCGTTACGACAACTTCGTCCGGAGATTCGACGAGAGACTTTGCAATTACTTCAACTAATTCCTTCATCATGCTCACCTCTGCCCTTATCCAAAAATTTATTTTTCAATTCCGGCTACCTTGAAAAGCTTTGCTACAACATCAGTCGGCTGTGCACCGTTTGCCAGCCATTTCTTAGCCAGCTCCTCATTGATCTTGAACTCGCTGGGATCGGTGTTCGGATTGTAGGTTCCGATTTCCTCGATGAATCTTCCATCTCTCGGGGATCTGGAATCTGCAACGATGATTCTATAGAAAGGAGCCTTTTTCTGACCCATTCTTCTCAGTCTGATTTTTACTGCCATTACTTTCACCTCCTTGGTTTTTTCGTGAATCTATGATTGCTTAAAAGGGGAGCCGAAGCTTGCCTCTTTTACCGCCTTTGGTACCCATCATTCCGCTCATCTGCTTCATCATTTTCTTGGACTGGTCAAACTGCTTTACCAGCTTGTTGACTTCACTGATGTCCACTCCCGCACCGGCAGCGATCCTCTTTTTCCTGGAAGGATTGAGAAGATCCGGATTTGCCCGTTCCTTCGGTGTCATGGAAAGGATGATGGCTTCGATCTGCGCCATACGCTTCTCGTCTATGGAATCTTCCACCTGCTTCATCTGTGCCCCGCCCATACCGGGGAGCATTTGCAGGACTTTGGAAAAGCCTCCCATATTTTTCATCTGGTTCATGCTTTCCAGATAATCGTCAAAGCCAAACTGAGCTTTCTTAATCTTCTGCTCCATATTTCTGGCTTTTTCTTCATCTATATTCATCTGGGCTTTCTCGATGAGTGTCATCACATCTCCCATACCCAGAATTCTGGAAGCCATCCGGTCCGGATAAAACTGTTCCAGATCCGAAAGCTTTTCTCCCATACCAACATACAGAATCGGTTTTCCGCAGGTGGCTTTGATGGACAGGGCCGCACCGCCTCTGGTATCACCGTCTAATTTGGTAAGGATGACGCCGTCGATACCAATCTTCTGATTAAACATCTCGGATACATTCACTGCATCCTGACCGGTCATGGCGTCTACAACCAAGATCGTCTGATGAACACGGATGGCACCTTTGATCGCCTCCAGTTCTTCCATCATCGCTTCATCTACATGAAGCCGTCCGGCTGTATCCAAAATCAACACATTAAATCCATGTTCTTTTGCATAGGTAACTGCCTCTTCGGCAATCCGCACCGGACTGACATCCGCTCCCATGCTGAACACTTCCACACCCTGCTTTTCACCGTTGATCTGAAGCTGCTGGATTGCTGCTGGACGGTAAACGTCACAAGCTGCAAGCAATGGCTTTCTTCCTTTGGACTTCAGTTTTCCGGCAATCTTCGCCGTGGTCGTGGTCTTACCTGCTCCCTGCAGGCCGACCATCATGATGACGGTCAGTTCCTTTGGCTGCAGAAGCTCAATTTCTTTGGTCTCAGATCCCATGAGAGCAACCAGCTCTTCATTTACGATCTTGATCACCATCTGTCCGGGGTTCAGTCCGTTCATCACGTCCTGCCCTACCGCACGCTCCTGTACCGTCTTGATAAACTGTTTGACAACCTTAAAGCTGACATCCGCCTCTAACAAGGCCATTTTGACTTCTTTCAGAGCCGTCTTGACATCTGCTTCGGTAAGTCTTCCCTTGCTGCGCAGGTTTTTAAACACATTCTGCAGTTTTTCTGACAAGCTTTCAAATGCCATGCTACAACTCCTCTAAAATCTCCCGTGAAAGAGCTTTCACTCTTGACGGTTCCTCGGCAGCATTCTGAATCTCCTCGACTTTCTCGCGGATTTTCAGGAATTTTTCCACCAGATGGAGCTTTTCCTCATAATCTTCCAAAATCCGGTCGCACCGGCGTATCAGATCATGCACACCCTGACGGCTGATTCCCCTTTCCTGGGCTACCTCCGTACAGGAGTAATCATTGAGGACTACATCTTCATACACACTTCTCTGGTGCTCTGTAAGCAGCTCACCGTAAAAGTCATACAGTAAAGTCTGTTCTACAAATTTCTCCATACGCTGTCACCTTTGCTATCATATACGAAAAAGTTCTGCCTGTCAAGTGTTTTTTCTTGACAAGCAGAACTTTTTTTGTAATGCCAGGGTTCCAAAGTCAAAAAGCCTTTCGTGCTGGCGCGATAATCCGTATGACATCTTTTTATTTTGATCTCTTTTACTGAATCGTCCTCACGGAATCCCGGCAGATCATCTGTGCTTTAAGGCGGACTCTTTTGGGAAAATCCGAGTAATCCCCGGCAATTCTTCTTTTCAAGATCTGGCAGGCTTCCCGCATCATCTCGTCTAATGGCTGGCGGACCGCCGTCATGCCAGGCTGTACAATGGAAGAAAGCTCCATATCATCAAAGGCCGCCAGGGAAAGCTGCTCCGGAATTCTGATCCGAAGCTGGTTCACCGCTACCAGTGCACCAACACTCATATGATAATTGGCCACGAACACTGCTGTAGGAGGATCGGAAAGCTGCCACAGCTTCCGGATTCCATCATAGCCGGAAACATAGTCATAGGCACCGTCCACCACATAATTCTCCTCTATGGGAAGTTCATAATCTTCCATGACACGCTGGAAACCGTGAAACCGTTCTTTTGCTGTGGTGGAGTACATACTTCCTTTGATCATGCCAATCTTTCGGTGCCCCTTCTGAATCAGGTACTCCACAAGCTCATAAGATGCACTGGCGCAGTCTGTCTGCACCACGTCCGTCTTGGGAATTCCACAGGTATCCTCCAAAACGACCATGGGAATTCTAAGCTTTTCTTTGTTTTCCAGCCACTCTTCTTTGGTACAGGGAGGAATCACAATCAGGCCGTCTATGGACTGTTCTGCCATGACCTTTAAATATTCCCGGACAAGCTGTGGGGATTCCCTGTGGCAGTAAATAGTCAAAAGGCAGCCCATCTCCCACACATATTTTTCAAGAGCTGCCACCAGCTTGGCACTGTGAGCTCCTTCCAGTCCCGGAAGAAGAAAAGCGATACGGTAACTTCTGGAATTTCGAAGTCCTCTGGCCAGGCTGTTGGGCCTGTACTCCAGACGCCGTATCGCTTCTTCAATATTTTTTTTGTTTTCCGGCCGGACGCTGCCTCCGTTCAGATATTTGGAAATCGTCCCAGAGGCCACGCCTGCCTCTCTTGCAACATCTTTGATAGTCGCACTCATACCGTTTTAACCTTTGACAGCTCCGGAAAGCATACCTGCTTCTACTTTTTCATGGAAGAGGATGTAAATGATAATCGTAGGAATCATAGACATTACCACAAATGCGAACTGTGGCCCCATATCCACAGTGTGGTTTCCGGTAAAACTTAGCATTGCCCTGGATACGGTATATTTCGTCTGACTGGAAATCAGGGTCAGGGAGAAAATCAGTTCGCTGTATCCATAAATAAACACGAAAATTGCTTCTGTGGCAATGATGGGTTTGCACACCGGAAGGAGCACCTTTGTCAACAGCTTGATATCCCCGCATCCGTCAATAATGGCTGCTTCATCCAGTCCTTTTTCAATACCGTTTAAGAAACCGGTATACAGGAAAATTGCCTGCGCCAGGTTGAAGGTGGTATACACCAGCAGCAGAAACCAATACTGGTCTTTCGCGTGGACGGCACTGGCGATATTGGAAATCGGGACAATCGTACAGTGAACCGGCACCATAACACCGATCAGGAAAAAGATGTTTAATGGCTTTACAAATCCGATCCGGCTTTTTCTGGATAAAATGTAGGAAGCCATCATTCCAATGACTGATACCATGATGGTGGTGGAAAAAGCCATCAGCAGAGAGTTTCCGATAGCAACCAGGGCATCTGCAGTCTCAGCTGCTGCCGCATAGTTGGAAAAACGCCATAATTTGGGGAACTCAAACATTCCAAGATAAATCTCATCATTGTTTTTGAATGATGAAAGCACAGTAATCAAAAGGGGCAGAATGGTGATTGCGCACCAGATAAATGCCAGGGCATATAAAATGCCATTTGTTATTTTACGCTTCATTTCCAACTCTCCTCCTATGCGTACAGGTCATCTTCCTGCCGGAAGATTCGATTCATCAAAAGACTTAAAATCACGCCGCATACCAGAAGGATTACGCTGTAAGCACTGCTTCGTCCAAAGAGTTTGTACTGGAATGCCTGTGTATAAAGCATGATTGCCGGAGTGGAGGATACGTTATTGGGGCCTCCTCTTGTCATTGCCCAGATAATATCAAATACTTTCAAACATCCGGTCACACACAGCACGGAAAAAATCTTAAAGGAATTTTTGCACAGCGGAAGGGTAATGTAGCGGATCTTCTGCCATTTTCCACAGCCGTCAATGATGGCTGCCTCATGAAGCTCAGAAGGAATGGCAACCAATCCTGCTGCAAAAATCAGCATATTGTAGCCTGCATACATCCATTCATTAACCAGAACCACACACCAGACGTTTAAGGTCGGCGTGGACAGCCAGTCAAATACCGCTCCGTCTAACCCAAGCCACCGGAGAATCTGTGCAATAGCACCCCATTCCGGGTTCAGGATATACGTCCACATCAGGGCCACCGTTGTGGTTCCTAAAATAACCGGCATGAAATAGGCAGTTTTCATGAAACGTGTGAATTTCAGTTTGGAAGTGATCAGCAGTGCCAGTGCAAAAGACAGCGGCATCAGCACCAGAAATCCACCTACAATGAACCAGAACGAGTTCAGCATTGCCCGCCAGAACAGGCTGCTTGTGAGGGTACTGATATAGTTATCCAGCCCTACCCATTTTTTCGGGGTGCCGAAAATTCCTTTCCACGAATGGAAGGAAAGGTACACAGCATCACACACCGGGTAAACGATGAAGAAGCCGATCAGTACCAGTGCAGGCAGCAAAAAGCTGATTGCAATCACATAATCTTTTCGTTTAATCTTCATGACAATCTCCTTGTATCTCTTCCTATTAGAAAGGGGGACTGCACCCTCACAGTCCCCACATCCCTTTGATTTATTTCTTTTGATTATTCATACTGTGCCATGGTATCAATGATCTCCTGGCCTACCTGCTCCGGAGTGTTGCCCATTGCAAGTCCCTGAAGAGCAGAACGAACTGTGTTGATCATATGTGCCTGTGAGTCATAGTTCTGTAAGTCAGATCTGGTAAGCTCTGTATCAGCCATAATATCCTGGATATCATTTAACAGATAGTTGTCGCTGACATAATCCGTCTTGATAGCCATGGTGTTCGGGTTTACAGCCATCAGGCCTGCGCAGAAATCTTTGCTGGAAATGTATTTCAGCAGAACTACAGAAGCTGCAATCTCCTCATCGCTCTTGTTCAGCTTGGATACAAAGTAAGAATCGTTTCCGCCGCCCATGTCTACTTTTGCGTACTCTTCATTGACTGCCGGGAAACGGGTAACACCGATGGTCTGGTTGGTGTACAGTTCGCTTCCAGAGTTCTGGATTCCGCTGGCACCCCAGGAACCATTGTACTGGAATGCTGCCTTGCCTTCCTGGAAGTAGCTGCCTTCCTGCTGTGCGTCGGTACTTAACAGATTGTCTCCTAAGTATCCTTTGTCGATCATTTCTTTGATCATGCTGTAGATATTCAGCATTTCTTCGCCATCGTAGCTTACTTCACGGCTGCCAAGCTCTTTTCCGATTTCACCACCATAGGTCTTCAGCGACAGAACCGTGTGCAGGTGTCCAAAACGGTAGTTGTCTTTCTCACCTACGATGAACGGCTGAACACCATTCTCTTTTAAGGTAGCACATGCATCCATGAGCTCGTCCCAGGTGGTCGGTACTTCTACGCCATTTTCTGCAAGGATATCTTTGTTATAGAAAAGAACGATCTGATAGTTGGTATACGGTACGCAGTACAGTCCTTCGTAGCCATAGTCTTCAAAGTGAGCCGGCTCCCAGCAGGACTCCATGAATCCGTTATACCACTCTTCGTCTGCTTCCAGATACGGCTGCAGGTTTACCAGAGCATCTGCCTCGATATAATCCAGACATCTTGCTCCGCCGTACTCCATAAATACGTTGGGAGTTTCGCCAGAAGCAAAATCGGTGCTTAATTTGTCCAGGTAATCAGCTTCTGTATTGATGTTGGTGATCTCTACAGTAATGCCGTTGTCCATTTTGTTGAACTCGTCAATTTTCTCATTGTAGTAGTTCAGGGATGCATCGCTTAAGCTGGCATACAGCTTTAACTGAACGTTGTCAAATTTGGCATCTGTCAGTGCATAATCCTGTTCTTCTGCAAAAGCACCTGTTCCAATCATACCGGAAGCCATCACAGCTGCCAGTGCAAAACATAAAAACCGTCTTTTCATTTCCTTTCTCCTCTCTTCTCTTTGCCGCTTTTTCACGTTACTTGGATAGATTTATCCTATCAAAAGTGAATCGTTTCGTCAACTGTTTTTTCATAAAAGTTGTATTTTTATGATATTATTCCAATTTTTATGCTTATTTTTGTCTAATCCACCAAAAAATATTATTTTGGGAAAGTTTCTCCAAACGCAAAAGTGAATCGTTTTACGTTTTCCCGTCCTTCCCGCGTCCTGCCTTCATTTTTTGCCAAACCATCCTCAAAATCCTTTCTCCTCTCTTGCCTTCTTCATTTTGGCTATGTTATACTGGATTCCAACAAATGAGAAGCTATATACCTAAGCAGACAAGGAGTTCATCCATGAAATCCACCATCACTGACATTGCCAGGGAAACCGGTCTATCGGTTTCCACCATCTCCAAATATTTAAACCAAAAACCTGTCCGACCGGAAAATGCCCGCCTCATTGAGGAAGCCATCCACCGCATGGACTATACCCCCAATCCCATTGCCCAGGGACTCCGCTCCAAGAAGGCACGCATGGCCGCTCTGGTCATTCCCCCTCTTGGAAATGAACTGTGGGGAAGGATTATTTACCCAATAGAGGACGTGCTGCGGGCACACGGATACATGACTGTGGTCTGCACCGCTTCCGTGGATGCTTCCAAAAATAACACCGGCAGTTCACAGCCCCTGCTGGAATTCCTTTCAGACAATCGGATCAATGGTGTTATCTCCATTGGCGGCGCTCTGCCAGGTTCCTTAAGCAGGCGGCTTCTGGCAGACGGCGTACCGGTGGTCTGCGCCGGAGACTGCCCCAGTGATCTTTGTACCGATTTTGCTGCTTCTACCGACTATGACAGTTCCTTTCAGGCTGCCAATTACCTTATAGACCACGGACATTCCCGCTTAGGCTTTGTAGCCGGCAGTCCCTCCTCACGCATTACGAAAGTGCGCACCCAGGGCTTTTTAGATGCTGTTCATGCAAAGGGCTTGGAAATTCCTCCTGCCTTTCGTCTTCTAAAAGACACAGATAGCGAATCCCCTTTCATTCCCCAGGCTTTCCGAAAAATGATGGAACAGCCAGACCGGCCCACTGCTTTATTCTTTTCCGGCTATGGATCTTTTCTTAGCTGCCTTTCGGAACTGGCCCACCAGAACTTCCAGATTCCAGAAGATCTGTCCATTTTAAGCTTTGACAATGACAAAATTTTCGATACCTTGACTCCCAAAGTCACCGTCATCCAGGAAAATTTTCAGGAAATCGGCCAAAAGGCTGCCGCCCTTCTGCTAAAGCGCCTTTCTGGAAATCAAGAAGGATTCCCAAAAACCTGTCTGATCCCTACCGAATTTCTGGAAGGAGATTCGGTAAAAAAAATTCTATAACAAATTATGTCCTGCGAATCACAAAGAGACAGTGACTTCCATCTTGTGAAATCACTGTCTCTTTTTTTTAACAACGCTTCATTTTACTCCCGGATGTCAGCAAATACCGGCATTTCTTCCTCTGTTTCAATGCCGATGCAGTAAAATTCTTTGTCCTGATATCCTTTGGGAAGCTCTACGGTAATGTACTCATCTCCCTCGCAGGTCTTACTTCTGGTAAACGGAAGTTCTTCTCCGGTTTCTACCAGGTAAGCACGTTTCGGTGTGTTGGCAAATCCCAACACCTCTGCTCTTGGAATCTTATGGAACACATGAACATACAGATGATGTTCTTTGCATGTCAAATCTCCCCAGGTCAGCTCATAGGGGTAAACCGGCATCCGCTTGGTGGCAAAAATAGCTTCTTTATTGGCAGAAACATAGGCGCCTACCTTGCTTAAAATCTCAATGGACTCTTCCGGCACTTTTCCGGTTCCGTCTGGTCCGATGTTCAGAAGATAATTTCCGCCGCGGCTGTTGATCTTTACCAGCAGTTCAATGATCTCTTCTGCAGACTTCCAGTTGTGATCGTCTTTGTTGTATCCCCAGGTATCGTTTAAGGTTGCCGGTACTTCCCAGTCTCCTTCATAGGGCAGGCGCGGAATGAAATTGTCTCCGGTGGTCATGTACTCTCCAAGGCCGTTTCCGATTCGTCCGCTGACGATGCAGTCCGGCTGAAGTTCTTTGACCAGGGCAGCCATTTCCTGGCTCTCCTCTGCAGTGGTTCCCATAGGAGTATCAAACCAAATCAGGGCAATCTTTCCATAATTGGTCAGAAGTTCCCGCAGCTGGGGCAGGCATTTCCGATCCAGATAAGCCCGGTAATTCTTTCCGGAATTGTCTTTCTTTGCCATATAGCCGTCCGGGTCATGCCAGTCCTGTGCCTGAGAATAATACAGCCCCAGTTTCATGTCATATTTTTCGCAGGCCAGCTGCAGCTCTTTTAAGATATCTCTCTTGCAGGGAGTGGCATCTACGCTGTTGTAGGAGCTGCACTGAGAATGATACATGGCAAATCCTTCGTGATGCTTGGAGGTAAATACAATGTAGCGCATTCCCCAGTCTTTTGCCATTTTCACGATCTTTTCTGCATCAAAGTTTACCGGATCAAATTTTTTTGCAAGCTGCTCATACTCCTCTACCGGAATATCCAGATAGTTCATGATCCACTCTGCAATGTGATCGGTCTTCTTTCCTTTGTACTCTCCTGCCAGTAAAGAATACAGGCCCCAGTGAATAAACAGGCCGAATTTTGCTTCTTTAAACCACTGCTGTTTCGTATCTTTCATGTCGTTTTCCTTTCCCTGTCCCTTTTCCTTTTTGATCAGTCTTCGTAGAAAATTTCAAATACGTTGTGTACTGTAATATCTGGAAGCTCTACCGTAAGCGTATCGCCATTCTTTTTGATTTCCAGTTCTTTTTTCTCCGGAAATGCCATACAGATCTTTGCCACCTGTTTTCCTTCCAGATTCAGCTTTAAGCTGCCTCCTGGAATCACCGGTGTGCTTCCGCCGGAAAGTCTGGCCATTGCAGAAAGTTCATGGAAAATCAGCTTCTTTTCGGAAGCTCTGTCATAGCAGGTGTACTCCAAAATCTTTCTGTTTGGTGTCTCCAGATAAATCTGGGGAGCAATGTATTTTGAAGCCGCGCCTCTGAAGAAAGGATCGGTCCAGTTGTAATCCTCATCTTCCATACTGAAGAAATCAAAGCAGCAGGTAAGAACTGTTCCTTTTCCATAAGAATTTTCATAAATGGCATTGAGTCCGTTTGGTTTTCCTGGAGGCGGGCAGCCCCAGTTCACCCATGTGGTGGGAGTGACACGCACTGCCGGATTTAAGAAAGTGCCAAGTACCTTGGCTTTTGCATCCTTAGTCTCCAGAATATAATTTAATACCGGAGGCGTGGTTTTTTCACAGTATTTCCAGATGGAATCCTCTGTCTGTTCCACAAAAGCTGCCCAGTCATTACCGCGGTACTCTTCGTTTTTGCCAGCAAAGCCAAAACCCATTAATTCAGACAGTGCAAACTCATCCAGCATCTGGCCATCGCCGTTGTAAAGACCGGTTTCTCCTGCAAGGAAAATGCATCCGCCCTCTTCCACATAGCGCTTTAAATCTTCCTGGAACTCTTCCCGGACGTAGAACAGATTGGGAAGGATGATCATTTTGTACTGCTTCATCTTTTCATAATCCAGTTCAAACTCCGGAACGACCTGCCAGGTATACTGGGAAGCGTCACACAGCTTCATGGCTCCTAAAAGGGCTTTTCTGTGCATACCACCTTCCTTTGCTCTGGCAATGGATCTGGCAATGATGGGATGGCGCACAATGAGAGAATCTGCGGTATCACTCTGTACAATGGCAATGTCTGCCATCACTTTCCGATTGCCTAACAGATGTTCAAACTGCTCGACCTTCCGGTAGGCCTTTCCGATTTTCGCTGCCTCTTCAAATTCCAGAGTGCCGTCATAGTGCATGGGCTCACTGTACATAAATACCCGGCAGTCCTGGGCTGCGATCTCTGCAGCTGCCAGCTCATAGATGGTGTCCGGACGGTAATTGTAAACTGCAGATACATCACCAGGGCCTAACTGGGGATGTCTGCCGTTGGACGTATCTCTTGCATAAGCGCCGGAGAGCCAGTTGCCTGCCCAGGGCTCTGTAAAAATGTAATCCAGCTTGTCCCGGAGGCTCTTGGGATAATGAGATGCAAAGTTGACAGAAATCGCAAGATCCGGATCAATACTCTTTAACTGCGCTTTCATCTCATCCAGCATGTCTTCTGCCTGGCCGTCTAAGAATGCTACCAGATCTTTGTTGTGCTCTAACAGTCCCTCGTCTGTTTCCGGCAGCTCATAGCCATATTTTCGTTTGAACTGTTTCCGGCAGGAGGGGCAGTAACACAGAGATTTTCCAAAAATATCAATGAACAGACTGTCCGGATGATAGCCCTCAACAATTTCCTTTAACTGTCCTAAAATATACTGGCGGTATCCTGTCTCATAGCAGGGGATTCCCCAGTGGGCTCTGGTGGAATTTAAGCCGGAGCCGCACACCAGGGGAGTTCCGTCTTTTTCTACCACGGACCATTCCGGATGAGCCTTCGGTGCATAAGAATCATATTCAAAGCAGTAATAAGCAGTAAACTCGATATCGTGTTTTTTCAGTACCGGAATCAGCTGCCGGATCCAATCCTGTTTTAAGCCGCCATGAATCTTTCCGATTTTGGTATCATAATAGCTGTTTCCCCAGTGATCTTTGCAGTAGATCATGCATTCATTCAGATCTGCCTCCAGAAAGAACCGTTCAAACTCTTCCGGGTTCAGCTTTTCCAATGTAACTGCAGGCGGATCCGGAGAATGGTTGTCGATTAAGTACCCACGAAATGTTGTTTTGTATTTTTCAGACATGACTTCCTCCTCTTATTCTTGTGATGTTCTCAGTATAAGTCATTGTGTATGGAACGTCAAGAATTACGGCAGATTTTCCATTTATTCTGTTATTTTGGCGTATCTGTCAGTAAGTAGGCTGTTAAAAGTCTGGCTGTATTGATGATGGCATCCTCATGAGTCCGTTCATAGTGATGGGTGGCATCCACGCCAGGCCCGATGCAGCCGCATCTGGCATCCACATTCTGCAGGATGGCTGCGGAAGCGTCTGAACCATACCTGTAATAAAGATCTGTTCTGCTTGGAATGTCTTCTGTTTCACTGAGGGTTTCTAAAAGTCTTCGAAACCTGAAATCATACGGTGTCTTGGCATCCTTGGCGCAGATGCTGACGCAGTGCTCGTCGGATTCGTACCCCTCTGCTGCCGTACCGATGTCCAGGGCCAGAATCTCTGCAGTATCCTCAGGGATCTTAGAAATTCCATGGCCAATTTCCTCATAATTGGTAAAATACACATAGGTGGTGCGCACCGGCTTCACTCCGGATGCGGTAAGGGATCGGCAGGCATCTAAAAGTGCTGCCACACAGGCTTTGTCATCCAGATACCGGGATTTGATGTAGCCAGATTCAGTAAACACGGTTCTGGTTTCAAAGGAAACAAAGTCTCCAGACCGGATGCCAAGCTCTAAGGTTTCTTCTTTGGACTGGGTTTCCTCATCCAGGCGGACTTCCATAATATCTGCTGTCCGTTCTTCTTCTCTGGCATCCTCCGGGAAACAGTGGACAGAAGCCCGCTCCGGCATCAATGTTCCAGTAAAAATCTTTCCCTCCCTGGTTTTGACTCTTACATTTTCCCCTTCCACAGAGGTCCAGGAATAGCCTCCCACGTTTTCCAGGCGCAGGCGGCCGTTGTCTTTGATCCGCTTCACCATGGCGCCCAAGGTATCCACATGGGCAGAAACCATTCTGGAAAAACCTTCTTTTTCTCCTGGAAGGATTCCGATGACAGCTCCTTTGTTGGTCACTCTTGTCTCAATCCCCATAGCTTCCAGTTCTTTTTTCAGAAACTGGCTGATTTCCTCGGTATCCCCGCAGGGGCTTGGAATTTCCAGGCACGCTTTCAGCATCTGTCTGATATATGCTGCATCTGTTGTCTGATTCATTTTTCACACCTTCTTTTCTAAGTTTAAAAAAGTCTGGGAGCCCTGCCAATTTCCAGGAGTCCCAGACTCTTACGCTGATTCTTTCTTTTATTCTTTGGGCGAAGCCAGCCACTCTCCCATATTAACTCTGGTTTCCATTCCTTTTCTGGTATTTTCAAGGAAACGGCTGCATACCGGCACGCCTTTTTCCAGGAAAAGAACAATGGTGGAACCGCCAAAGTCAAAGCAGCCTTTTTCCTCTCCTTTGCGCACCTGTTTGATGCTGTGAAAGTTATTGATCCGCCCTATCAGCAGGGCTCCCACTTCCATCTGGAGCACTCTTCCGAAATGCTGTGTTTTTAAAATGGAAAACTCTCTGGTATTTTCCTGATAGACCGGAATCTTTCCTCCAACCTTCGGATCCAGAATATGATACACGCCAGGGATATGGAAGTTCCGGCTTTTTGCTCCGTCCGCTGGATAACAGTACCTGTGGTAGTCTCCGGGAGCTAAGCGGATCACCACTGCGGTTCCGCCCTGGTAACGCTTCGCCAGACTTTCACTGTGGAAAAGAGCCGGCAGACGGTATCTGGCCTGTTTGATGATAAAGACACTGTCCCCGTCAATTGAAAACGCCTGGACAAATCCATCACTGGGAGAAACCAAATGATCCCATGCCGCATCAATGATACGCTCTTCTTCTTTTAATTCCCTGGTAAAGAAATCGTTGTAGGATACGTATCTGTGTTTTTTGTACAGAGACAGGTTTACCCGGTTCTTCAAAATGACCGGTCCAATAAGACACTTGGAGAACCGGCTGTCACAGAATTTTCCGGCAAGTGTGGAAACCTTCGGCGATACCAGAATTTTTAACAGCTCTCTGCCTGCTCGGGTGCGGTACAGGTTTTCCAGAATCCGGTGTTCTCCACGGGTATCCTCTGTCACATTTCCCAGACAGTCCATGCATTTCATCTGGCGTCCCTCCTTTTGCCTATTACAGGTTTGCGTGTGTCAGCTTGGGTTTGTATCCTTCTTTTTTCAGTGCTTCCACAATCCGTTCTTTGTGTTCGGTACCAAATGCTTCCAGGGTAATCTTCAGCTCTACGGCTGCGTTACGGTTGACGCTGACAAACTGGTTGTGGTCCAGTTTGATGACATTGCCCTGCTGTTCTGCAATGACAGAAGCCACTCTCACCAGTTCGCCTGGCTTATCCGGCAGAAGAACGGATACGGTAAAGATCCGGTCTCTCTGGATCAGTCCGTGGCGTACTACAGAAGACATGGTGATGACATCCATGTTTCCGCCGCTTAAGATGGAAACAACCTTTTTGCCCTTTACCGGAAGGTGTTTTAAAGCTGCCACCGTCAGAAGACCGGAGTTCTCTACGATCATCTTGTGGTTTTCTACCATATCCAGGAAAGCAACGATGAGCTCATCATCGGATACGGTGATGACTTCATCCAGGTTTTTCTGCAGATATGGGAAAATAATATCGCCAGGAGTCTTTACTGCAGTACCGTCTGCAATGGTGTTGACTTTAGGCAGTGTCACAACCTTGCCTGCTTCCAGGGAAGCTTCCAGGCAATTGGCTCCTTCAGGCTCTACGCCGATGACTTTGATGTTGGGATTTAACAGTTTGGCCAAGGTGGAAACTCCGGTTGCCAGTCCGCCTCCTCCAACCGGAACCAGAATGTAGTCTACTAACGGAAGCTCTTTGAAGACTTCCATGGCAATGGTTCCCTGGCCGGTAGCAACTGCCGGATCATTGAAGGGATGTACAAACGTCAGTCCCTGCTCTTCTGCCAGCTTCATGGCATACTCACATGCCTCATCGTACACATCTCCATACAGCACTACTTCTGCGCCGTAGCCCTTGGTACGGTTTACTTTGATCAGCGGTGTGGTTGTTGGCATCACGATAACTGCACGCACGCCGAATTTCTTTGCTGCATAGGCAACGCCCTGGGCATGATTTCCTGCGGAAGCTGTAATCAGTCCTTTTTCTCTCTCCTCAGAGCTCATGGTGCTGATCTTATAATAAGCACCGCGCACCTTGTAGGCGCCGGTCACCTGCATATTTTCCGGTTTTAAATAGACTTTGTTTCCAGTCTGGTCACTGAAATACGCGCTGTAGATCAGTTTGGTTTCCTGTGTTACCTGTTTTACAATCTCCGATGCCTGTTCAAATGCCTCTAATGTCAACATAAAAATGTCCTCTTTTCTGTATGTTTTTCTTTTTTGTCCTGTCTGTCCGGATTATTCATTTTTCCCTGACACATCAAACAGGGCATTTACAAAATCATCTGCGTTAAATTTCTGGAGATCATCAATGCGCTCTCCAACGCCAATGTACTTTACCGGAATGCCAAGTTCGGAATGGATGGCAACGGCGATGCCGCCTTTTGCAGTGCCGTCCAGCTTAGTCAGAATAATACCGGTAATGTCTGCCACTTCCGCAAACTGTCTGGCCTGTGCCAGTGCATTCTGGCCTGTGGTGCCGTCTAAGACAACCAGCGTCTCCCGGTATGCTTCCGGATATTCCCGGTCAATAATCCGGTTGATCTTGCCAAGCTCCGCCATCAGATTTTTCTTATTATGCAGACGGCCTGCGGTATCGCATAAAAGCACGTCCGCATGTCTTGCCTTGGCTGCCGCAATGGCATCGTAAACAACCGATGCCGGATCAGAGCCTTCCTGGCCGCCGATCATATCCACGCCAGCTCTTTTTGCCCACTCAGAAAGCTGCTCCCCTGCTGCTGCACGGAAAGTATCCGCTGCTGCAAGGACCACTTTTTTTCCCTGGTCGTTTAACATGCCTGCCAGTTTTCCAATGCTGGTGGTCTTGCCAACGCCATTGACACCGATCACCAGCACCACGGATTTCCGGTTTTCAAACTCATATGCCGTCTCGCCCACATCCATCTGCGCCTTAATGCTGTCGATGAGGAGTTGTTTGCACTGAGACGGTTCCTTGATCTTCTGTTCTTTTACTTTCTGTTTCAGATCCTCAATGATTGCCGTCGTTGCATTGATTCCCAGGTCTCCCATAACCAGGATTTCCTCAATTTCCTCATAGAAATCGTCGTCAATACTGGAAAAGTTTTTAAATATGGAGTCCATTCCCGTCACAATACTGTCTCTGGTTTTTGTCAGACCCTCCACCAGCCGTTTAAAAAACCCTTTTTTTTCTGCCATCACAGCCTCCTACTCATCAAGATCGTCCTGGATCAGATTTACAGATACCAGCGCGGAGATCCCTTTTTCCTGCATAGTAATGCCATACAGACGATCTGCAACCGCCATAGTCCCCCGCCTATGTGTTATAATAATAAATTGTGTATTTTTTGTCAACTTATGAAGATAATTTGCATACCTGGAAACGTTGGATTCATCCAGAGCCGCCTCGATTTCGTCCAGCAGACAGAAAGGCGACGGTTTTAAGTTCTGGATGGCAAACAGCAGGGCAATGGCCGTCAGTGCCTTTTCTCCTCCGGAAAGCTGCATCATGTTCTGCAGCTTCTTTCCTGGAGGCTGGGCAATGATCCGGATGCCGGCTTCCAGAAGATCTTCCTCTTCCACAAGGTCCAGGCTTCCCTTACCGCCGCCGAAAAGCTGTTTGAATACTTTGTCAAACTCCGCCTGGATCTGGGCAAATTTTTCCGTAAACTGGCTGCGCATTCCCTCATCCAGCTCTGCGATAATTCTCTCCAGGGCCCCTTCTGCTTCCACCAGGTCTTCCTGCTGGGTTTTCAGAAATCCATGGCGTTTGGAAAGTTCCTGGAATGCTTCTATGGCATTGACGTTTACATTTCCAAGGCTGCGAATCTCTTCTTTTAAAGCCTGAATGGATTTTCGAAGCAGGGCCGCATCCTGGTATATTTCTTTTCGGAACTCGGCTGCATGTCCGGCACTCAGTTCATAGGTTTCCCACATTTCCTGAATCCTGCCCTCTTTGGCCTCTTCGACTTTTTCTTTCTGGGATTCCAGCCGGAAACATTCCTTATCCAGAAGCCCTTTCTGTTCGGAAAGCTCTTCCCGTTTTTGATACAGGGCTTTGTAGTGTCCGGACAGGGTTTCTTTTTTCTCCCGCCATTTCTCCATCTGCTCTCTGGCAGCGTGTGCCAGCCGTTCTTCTTTGGCTGCCTCTTTTTCCAGGTTCTTAATAGCTTCTTTTTTCTTAAGAACCACTTCCGCCTGGGAAAGAGTCTGTTCTTTTACCTGCTCCCGTTCTTTTTGGAACTCCCGGATTTCTCCCTGAATCCGCTTTCGCTCCTGCCGTAAAAATTCTTCTTTTTGGCCAATCCCTGCAGCTTTTACATGGATCTCTTCCTGAATCCGCGCCTGAATTTTGGATGCTTCTTTCTGTTTTTCCAGATCTTCCTGCCACACTTTTAGGGAAGCGGTGATCTGTTCCTCTTCCTCCTGGGAGGAGCGAAGCTCTGCCTCGATCTTCTTTTTCTCTCCCCGGATTTCCAGCATCTGCTGCTCAATCTCTTCGGACTCGCTTTTTAGCCCTGCATATCCGGACCTAGTTTCCTGACCTTTCGCCTCCATCTGGGCAATTTCCATGCGGACGGTATTCTGGCGCAGGTACTCTTTCTGAAGGGTTTCCTGGACTGCCACAATCTTGTCCCGAAATTTTCCTCTTACCACCCGCTTTTCTTCCAGGGCTTTCTGAAGTACTTCCAGCGCTGCTTTTTGGGCTGCTACTTCGCTTCCAAGACTTTCGATTTCCCGGCGTCTTCCCAGAAGGTTTCCTGCATTTTTAAAAGCACCTCCAGTCATGGAGCCGCCAGGGCTTAAAGATTCTCCCTCCAGAGTCACAATACGCAGGGAATACCTGTATTTTCTTGCAATGGCAATGGCATGGTCAATGTGGTCCACCACCAGCGTCCTTCCAAGAAGATAACGCACCAGTGTCTGATATTTTCCATCTGCACTTACCAGGCTGTCCGCCATGCCTACCACACCGTTTTCCTTTAAAGCCTTTTCTTCCTGGCTTCCCCCTCTTGCAGTCATGCTGGTCAAGGGAAGGAAGGTAGCACGGCCATATTTGTTCTTTTTTAAGAATTCAATCATACTCTTGGCAGTTTCTTCATCCTTTGTGACAATGTTCTGGATGCTTCCTCCAAGAGCAGTTTCAATAGCCGTCTCATATTTTTTTTCTGTTTTGATCAGGTCTGCCACAACCCCTAGAATGCCAGGGTGCGCAGATTTTTGCTCCATCACTCTCCGGATGCTGTTTCCATATCCATCGTAGCGTTCTGTCAGGTTTTTTAAAGATTCCAGCCTGGAAGCTTCTCTGTGATACGCTGTCTGCTGATTTTCCAGCTGCTGGTTTTGCAGAATCATCTCCTGACGGACCTTTTCTGCTTCCTCCTCATAGCCTGCCGCTTCTTTTCCAAGAGTTTCAATACCCTGGCTGATACTTTCATAGAGTTCACGCCGTTTTTTCGCTTCCTCTGCCTGTTCCGTTTCTTCACTTTTCAGCTTCAGAATCTTCTGGCTTAATTCTGCTTTTCGTATCTGGGCCTGCTCTAACATGGTATCATAACGCTCCAGGCGCATTTTTGTAGAAGAACGGCCATTTAACAGGCCGATCAGCTGATTTTTTCCGTCGCTGATTTCCCCTTCCAGGTGGGAAATGGCAGCTGTCAGGGCATCCCCTTCTAAGGCTGCCTCTTCAAACTCCTTTTGAATCTGCTCCAGCTGCGTATGAAGCGTTTCCAGTTCTGCCTTTGTCCCTGTTTCCTGTTTTTCTCTGTTTTTTAATTCCTGTTCAATGATCTTTGTCCGGCTCTTTAAATGCTCTTTGGTCATTTCTGCCGTATGGATCTGCTCGTTGAAAACCTGAATCTGGCCTTTTAACTGCTGACCCCTCAGTTCACTTTTCCCGGCAGCCTCTTTTTCTTCTTCCATCTGTCTGGAAAGAGACTGGATCTCCTGTTCTGCCTGTTCATATCCTGTTTTGGCACTCTCATAGGCTTTTTTTAAAGACTCCAGCTCTGCCATGACATCGGACAGCTTTTTGTCTGCATCCTGTTCTTTTTTCTGGAATTCATCCAGCTCCAGAAGGAACAGATTGACATCGTATTCTTTTAACTCTTCCCGTTTTTTCAGATAGACCTTTGCCTTTTCTGCCTGAGCCTCCATAGGTTCTAACTGCCTGGAAAGCTCTGACAGGATATCATTGACACGCAGCAGGTTGGCATGTTCGTCTTCCAGCTTTTTCTGTGCCGCCATCTTCCGGCGCTTAAACTTTACAATTCCTGCCGCTTCATCAAAAAGCTCCCGGCGCTCTTCTGGACGGCCGCTTAAAATCTTGTCGATCTGTCCCTGGCCAATGATGGAATAGCCCTCTTTTCCGATACCGGTATCATAGAAAAGCTCATGGACATCTTTTAATCGGCAGGCACGTCCGTTGATCAGGTATTCGCTTTCTCCGGAACGGTAAACCCGCCTTGTAACCGTGACTTCTTCATATTCTACCGGAAGCTTGTGGTCACTGTTATCCAGGGTGATGGCCACCCATGCAAGTCCCAAAGGCTTTCTGTTTTCCGTACCGGAAAAGATCACGTCCTGCATACTGGCTCCACGCAGCTGTCTGGCACTCTGTTCTCCAAGCACCCACCGGACCGCGTCTGCCACATTGCTCTTGCCGCTGCCGTTTGGCCCCACAATTCCGGTAATCCCCGGATGAAACTCAAACAGAATTTTATTTGCAAAGGATTTAAAGCCCTGAACCTCTATACTTTTCAGGTACATGCTTCGTCCGTTTTCCCTTTCCACTTAATGATGGTGTGATAAGCAGCTTCCTGTTCTGCGGCCTTTTTAGTGCGTCCGCTTCCCTGTCCTTCCACTTTGCCGCCGATCAGCAGATCCACCACAAATTTTTTGTTGTGGTCCGGCCCCTCTTCTCCGATGAGCTGATACGTGATTTCTTCTCCCTTGTGGTCTCTCTGGACAATTTCCTGCAATATAGTCTTGCTATCATAAAAGAGCTTCTTGTGCTCAATGTCCTTCATAATGAATCGGTCTATGAACTCTTTTGCATTAGCAAAACCACCATCCAGATAAATGGCTCCGATAAAGGCCTCCATGGCATCGGACACGATGGAATCTCTTCCTCTTCCTCCGGTGCGCTCCTCACCTTTCCCAAGAAGTAGGTATTCTCCAAGGTTTAAGTCTCTGGCACACAAGGCCAGCGTGGGCTCACAGACAATGCTGGCACGCAGCTTGGTCAGATCTCCCTCCGGCATTTCCGGATATTCTTTAAACAAAAACTCACTGCTGATGACTTCCAATACCGCATCTCCTAAAAACTCCAGACGTTCATTGTCCTTCATGTGCTGGGCACGGTGTTCATTCGCATAGGAACTATGGGTCATCGCCTGCTTTAGAAGTGTCTTGTCTTCAAAGCAATACCCTGCTGCTCCCTCCAGTTGTGAAAAATCCTTATACACGTTTTGTCTCCTCCTGCAATTTTTTCCTTACTTTCCTGAAAAGGAAGGGTGCTGCAATGCAACACCCTTCATCAGACGTTTTACATTCTTCTATAAAAAACAGTTCAGCGCGCTTTTGATCGCTTCTACCGCATCTCCCACGGATACGATCTTTTCTGCAGCTTCATTGGGGATCTCGATGTCGAACTCTTCTTCGATGCCCATAATGATCTGGAATACATCCAGAGAATCTGCTCCTAAGTCGTCTACAAAGGTAGTATCCATTGTGATTTCATCTGCGTCTACGTTTAAAACCTCCGCGATAATCTGCTGTAATTTTTCAAATTCCATAGCTTTCAATCCTCTCTAAAATTTATTCTTCCTGTTCCAGGATGTGCTCCCGGATCTTTTCAGTGATGCCTTCCTGAGTAAACTGCGCACACTGAATCACAGAATTTCTGATCTCTTTAGCCTTTGAACTGCCATGAGATTTTACTACCAGGCCGTTTAAACCCAGCAAAGGTGCACCGCCATACTCGCTGGCATCGAAAGATTTCATGGTCTTTTTCAGTGCCGGCTTTACCAGAAGTGCGCCGATCTTAGAGCGCAGGCTTCCCATCATGCCCTGTTTGATCATACTCAGGAAAACGCTGCCTGTTCCTTCGTAAAGCTTCAGGATCACGTTTCCTACAAAAGCCTCGCACACGATCACATCGCACACACCTGCCGGAATGTCTCTGGCTTCGACGCTGCCGATGAAGTTGATGTCTTTACATGCTTTTAAAAGAGGGAAGGTCTCTTTTACAAGGGCGTTTCCCTTTTCTTCTTCTGCACCAATGTTGACAATCCCAACTCTGGGATTTTTCACTCCAACCACATTTTCCATATAAATGGAACCCATCTTTGCAAACTGCACCAGATGACTGGGTCTGGCATCCACATTGGCTCCGCAGTCCACCAGAAGCGCCACTCCTGTCTTCGTGGGAATCAGGGGTGCCAAAGGCGGTCTTTCCACTCCCTTGATTCTTCCTACAATCACCTGGCCGCCTACCAAAACGGCGCCAGTGCTTCCGGAAGATACAAATGCATCGGCTTCTTTTTTCTTTACCAGGTTCATTCCCACGACAATCGAGGAATCTTTCTTCTTTCGTATGGCATTCACCGGAGGCTCTGCAGTCTCGATCACCTCAGTGGCGTTTACAATGGAGACTCTGTCTGCAGGATACTCGTATTTGGCAAGTTCCTGTTTGATCACTTCTTCCCGTCCAGTAAAAATGATCTGAATATCTTCTCTGGACGCTGCTGCCTCCACGGCGCCCTTTACGATCTCTTCTGGTGCGTTGTCACCGCCCATGGCGTCCACAACCACCCGTACCTGTTTCTGCATAGCTGCTCCTCCTTGTACATCTACAAACTACTATACTAAACATCATTCTAAAAATCAATATGAAATTTTCCAAGGATTGTACGCCCCTGCCGTGCAGAACATCCGCAGAATTTTCCAAAAGGATTTAGCCGCAAAAGAAAAAAGCTGGCTTGGACATCCAGTGTCAAGCCAGCCTTTCTACGCTGCTTATTTATCTTCCATTGCTACGATTTCTCTCTTGTTATAAGTACCGCAGTTCTTGCATACTCTGTGAGAAAGAGTCAGCTCGCCGCACTTGCTGCACTTGATAAGGTTCATAGCGCCCATTTTCCAGTTTGCTCTTCTCTTGTCTCTTCTTCCTTTGGAAGATTTATTCTTCGGACAGATTGACATGGTTTACACCTCCTTAAATTTGCTAAAGATATCACGGATCTTCGCCATTCTTGGATCTAAATCTGTGCTGTCACAGCTGCAAGTCCCCAGGTTCAGATCGGCGCCGCACCTGCTGCAGATGCCTTTACAGTCATCTCTGCACAGTACCTTCATGGGCCAGTTCAACAAAATCTCACCATAGACAAGCTTATCCACATCCAGGTTATATCCATCTAAAAATACTTGCTCATCAAGCGCCAGTTCACGTTCCTGCGGGGTCACGTTCATGTCCAGCTCTTTTTCAAACTCAAGCTGAATCGTGTTCTCCACATCCTTTAAGCAGCGCGCACAGGGAATCAAAACCTTCACTGTGGCCTCTCCTTTCAGGAGGAGCTTCCGCTGTCCCTCGTTCTTCACATAGAAACTGACGGGTGACTTGCTTATTATGGGAAAGGAGCCCAGCCGGGACGTAAATGCATCCATATCAATACTGGCTGTTGTTTCCCAGGTTTTTCCTTCTGTTTGTAAAACATCTGTCAGATCAATCAGCATTCTCATCTCTCCCATACATACCTTTGATATTATACAAAGAGACATTTGGTTTGTCAACCACTTTCTCCAACTTTTTGTAAAGTTTTTTTACTTGACAGCCACAGCAAGCCATGCAGGTTTGCGAAAACAGGATTCTTTTTATTATTTTCTCTGCCGCCTGCTGACAATGATAGCAGATATCTACAGATGGAAGATTTTTTTATTTTCAAAAGTGTTTTCTGTTCCAATAATAATGTCTACTGGACGTCTTTTTATCTTTCGAATGGAACGATATGCCTGTGTTATTTTTTCTGCATCAGGATTTTGATGAGTGTTTTATCCAGCATCAAGGTCCGGTTCCAGGGATTTAAAATGACACCCTGAATCCCCTCTGCCTGAAGTGCCATGGTAAACAGCTGCTCCATATCCGTCAGGAACGTGGACTTTACCCGATCCCCGCCTTTTAATTCCTCTTCAAATCCAGTAAAGGCTGCAAACCAGGTACCTTCTCCTGCTTTCACTGCCTGCAGGCGGATCTGGCCATCTCCTGTTGGCGGCTCCACAGCTACAATCACCTGTCCGTTTTCCCTTACCCGTTTTCGAATCACGGTCAGGGCATGGGCCAGCATTTCCGGCGTGGCTTCCTGCTGAAGTGCCGCAATGGCCTCTTCTATCTTTTCATTGCCCTTTAAGCCTTCATCCCGTTGTTCCATCTTCTTCCTTTCCATTTCTTTGTCTGTTTTATTGTTTCTTCACCGGAATCCGGATCTCCGTCACAAATTTTCCGGTGTCTTCAGTAATCACCTCATCCGCCAGGACAATCTCTCTGGACCATCCGTTCACCAGAAAGCCCTGCAGGTTGATTTCCTCCAGAAGACGCCTGCAGGCCTTGGGAGCTTCCCTGTGGCTTCCCCGGAAGCGGAGGCAGGCGCATAGCGTTTCCGGCACTTCTTCCACGGTTCCGCAGTACACGTCTTCCGGATCTAAAGCCAGAAACACAAAGTCATAGCAGTCCAGTTTTCCCTGCATCAGATGTTCCTTTTCGATTCCAACTCCCACTTTTCCCATAAACACCAGAGGTTTCTCCTGCCCTTTACTGAGCCTTTGAATGGGAACTTCCAGTCCCAGATAGGATTCAAGGGCACCGTTCTCCATGGGTTCCTGGATTCTGGCAATCCGAATGGCCGGTGTCACTTCAAACACCGCCCGGTCAATCTCAACTGCAGCCTGCTTTGCATCCTCGATCTGGCGGAGTCTGTGGTCAATTTTCCGCTCGATCTGCTCTAACTCCCGGCGCTTGTGCTCGATGAGTTCTTTCTGCTTCTTAAGCTTTTCCTCAATCACCGGAATATCCCGGTTCTGGATAAATTCCCGGATTTCTTCCAAAGGCATGTCTAATGTCCGCAGATACCGGATGGTATTCAACACCTCCAGCTGGCAGACCCCATAATAGCGATAGCCGTTTTCCGGATCAATACATTCTGGCTGCACCAGGCCTTCCTTTTCATAATGACGCAGGGTTCCCATGCTGATGTGATACATCTGCGCCACTTCTCCAATGCGGAACCTGTTTTTTTGCTCTTTGTTCATCCCGTTTCCTCTGTAGAAAAAAGCCCTGTCCGCAGATACAGACAGGGCCTTGTTTCATATCCATTTACCGGCAGCCAGAATTATTTTACCAGTGCAACGGTCTCACGGCAGATAGCCAGCTCCTCGTTGGTGGGGATCACTGCTACTTTTACCTTGGAATCCGGAGTAGAAATGACTTTCTCTTCTCCGCGGTAGCCATTGGCTTCTTTGTCCAGGGTAATGCCTAAGTAACCAAGATAGCTGACAACTTTCTCACGAACCGGAATTGCATTCTCGCCGATACCAGCAGTAAAGATGATGGCATCAACGCCATTCATAGCTGCTACATATCCGCCGACAAATTTTGCAATGCCGTAGCACAGAACTTCCAGAGCGTTCTGCGCTGCTTCATTTCCGCTCTCAGCTGCTTCGTTCAGGTCACGGAAGTCGCTGGACAGCCCATCGGATAAGCCCAGAAGACCAGATTTCTTGTTCAGAACATTCATCACACCAGCGATATCCATGTTTTCTTTCTTTGCAATGAACTCCATAATAGCCGGGTCAATATTACCGGAACGGGTACCCATTACCACACCTTCCAGGGGAGTTAAGCCCATGGTGGTATCGACGCACTTGCCGTTTACAACAGCGCTGATGGAAGAACCATTTCCTAAGTGGCAGACGATGACTTTGGAGTTGTCTTTGTCAAGACCTAAGAACTCTACAGCACGTTTGGAAACAAAGCTGTGGGAGGTTCCGTGGAAACCATATCTTCTTACTTTGTATTTCTTGTAGTATTCCAGAGGCAGGCCGTACAGATAAGCTTTTGCCGGCATGGTCTGATGGAAAGCGGTATCAAACACTGCTACCTGGGGTACGCCCGGCATCAGCTCGGAACAAACATTGATACCGATCAGGTTTGCAGGATTATGTAACGGAGCTAAGTCATTGCACTCCTCTACTGCTTTGAGCATTTCATCGGTGATCACTGCAGAAGAAGCAAATTTTTCTCCGCCGTGTACGACTCTGTGGCCAACTGCATTGACTTCAGACAGGCTCTTGATTGCACCGCTCTTCTCATTTACCAGAGCGTCCAGAACCATCTGAATAGCCTCTTTGTGGGTCGGCATGGGAGCTTCTGTGATCTCTTTGTCGCATCCGCTCTTCTGATATACCAGACGTCCGTCGATGCCGATACGCTCGCACAGACCTTTTGCCAGAACTGCTTCTGTATCAGAGTTGATTAACTGATATTTTAAGGAAGAACTTCCGCAGTTGATAACTAATACGTTCATTTTCTAAACCTCCAAAACTTGTTCTCGATCTTGATGGCTGATTCTTGATTATTCAGCCTGGCACTGTACAGAAGTGATGGCAACAACGCCTACGATATCTTCTGCAGAGCATCCTCTGGACAGGTCATTGACCGGTTTTGCAATACCCTGGGTGATAGGTCCGTAAGCTTCTGCTTTTGCCAGTCTCTGAACCAGTTTGTAACCGATGTTTCCTGCATCCAGATCCGGGAACATCAGGACATTTGCTTTACCTGCTACTTCGCTGCCCGGTGCCTTGGAAGCGCCTACGCTGGGAACGATAGCAGCATCCAGCTGGAATTCGCCATCCAGTTTCAGTTCCGGATAAGCTTCTTTTGCCAGTCTGGTAGCTTCTACAACTTTGTCTACATCTGCGTGCTTTGCACTGCCCTTTGTGGAGTGGGAAAGCATAGCAACAACCGGCTCTTTCTCAACTAACAGCTGGAAGGAATCTGCAGAAGATTTGGCAATGGCAGCCAGCTCTTCCGGAGTCGGATTCTGGTTCAGACCGGAATCAGCAAAGATGAAGGTACCATCTGCACCGTACTCGCAGTTAGGAACAACCATCAGGAAGAATGCACTTACCAGTTTGGTTCCCGGTTTGGTCTTCAGAATCTGCAGGCAGGGACGTAAGGTGTCTGCGGTAGAATGGCATGCACCGGATACCATACCGTCTGCATCACCCATTTTTACCATCATAACGCCGTAGTACAGATACTGATTTAACAGGATCTCTCTTGCTTTCTCTTCTGTCATGCCTTTTTTAGCTCTTAACTCTACCAGCTTGTCTACATAGCTCTGAGTCTTGTCAGAAGTAGCCGGATCAACGATGACAGCACCTGTCAGATCCAGGCCCTCTCCCATTTTCTCTACCTGCTCTTTGGTACCTACCAGAACGATTTTAGCAATGCCTTCCTTCAGAACCTGTGCAGCAGCTTCATATGTTCTGCGATCTTCAGTCTCCGGAAGTACGATAGTTTTCAGATTTGCTTTTGCTCTCTCTTTGATTACGTCAATAAATCCCATGATTTCTGACTCCTTTCATTTTCCGCGCTGTGGCTCTCTTTTTGTACCGCACCTTCATGAGCTGTACGCCGCTTTCAAACCACAGCATTTCAGTCTTTTTTATTATAGCTCTTACGTTCTGCAATTTCAACCGAAAATTGCATCTTTTTGTATACAACCCATGAAAAACTGAGTATACTGGAAGCATCAGTCTGTGCAAAAAAGGAGTTCATTTTCATGAAAATAACCGGAATTATTGCAGAATATAATCCTTTCCACAACGGCCACGCCTGGCATCTAGCCAAATCCAGGCACCTTACCGGAGCTGACTATATCGTCGTGGCTATGAGCGGGGATTTTGTCCAGCGGGGCACTCCTGCCATTACAGATAAATTTTCCCGTGCGGAAATGGCCCTGCGCGCAGGCGCTGACCTGGTTTTGGAACTTCCCGCCCCCTGTGCCCTTGGAAGCGCAGAATATTTTGCAACTGGCGCCATCTCCCTGCTTTCTTCTCTTCAAGTGGTGGACGCTTTATGTTTTGGAAGCGAATGTGCTGACTTAGATGCCTTAAAACAGGCTGCGGACATTCTCGCTGCTGAACCCCAGGATTTTCAGGTTTCCTTAAAAAAGCACTTAAAAAAAGGCCTCTCTTTCCCTTCTGCCAGGCAGCAGGCCCTTGGGGAACTGACGGGTGACCAGGAGAAAGCCGAAGCCCTTCTCTCCCTTCCCAATAATATTCTTGCCCTGGAATACCTAAAGGCTTTAAAGAAACTAGGCTCTTCTATCCAGCCAGTGCCGGTGCTTCGAGTGGAGGACTACCATTCCACTCTTCTTGACAGCCCCAAATGCTCTGCCACTGCTATCCGTCAGGCTCTGTTTTCCGGGAAATCCCCAGAAGAACTTGCACCCTTTCTTCCGGCAGAAGCTCTTTCTATTCTCTTAAGAGAACATAAAAAAAAGCCCTGGCCTTCCATCAACGACTATTCCCGGATTTTTGCCTATGAGCTTTTAAAGGCCGCTTCCCCGGAAGATTTGATGGACTGTCAGGATCTCTCCCCGGATCTTGCTAGGCGGATTTTTTCTTTCAAAAACCAGTTTCAGGATCTGGAAAGCTTTGTCATGCTGCTAAAAACCAAGCAGTATACCTACTCCCGGATTCAGCGGTGCCTTACTCATATTCTTTTAGACCTGAAAGCTTCCGATGCCGCAGGCATCCACGTCCCCGGTTATCCAGGCTATATCCGGGTTTTGGGATTCCGGAAAGAAAGTGCGCCTCTTCTGGCTGCCATCAAAAAAAGAAGCGCCCTTCCCCTGCTTACCAGGGTCAAAGACGCTTCCAAGCTTTTAAGTCCGGAAAGTTTCCAGAGACTTCAGAAAGATCTTTTTGCTTCCTCGGTGTATCATCTCACAGATCCGTTTTCTGCTGACGGCAGAAACTGGAATGAGTGTTCCCGTCAGTTCTTAAAGCTGTGAATGGGTGCCGGAATTCTTCCCTTCCGGTTTACAAAAGCATCGCAGGAGAACTGGTTCACCGGCATAATGGGCGCATAGCCGAGGAGTCCGCCAAACTGTACGATCTCTCCCACGCCTTTTCCGATGACCGGAATCACACGCACGGCAGTGGTCTTCTGATTTACCATACCAATGGCGCATTCATCTGCAATGATGCCGGCGATGGTGGTTGCTTTGGTATCTCCCGGAATGGCAATCATGTCCAGTCCTACGGAGCATACACAGGTCATGGCTTCCAGTTTTTCGATGGTCAGGGCGCCTGCTTTTACAGCATTGATCATACCCTGGTCCTCGCTGACCGGAATAAATGCGCCGCTTAAGCCGCCTACATAAGAAGATGCCATCACGCCGCCTTTTTTCACCTGGTCATTTAACAGGGCAAGAGCTGCGGTGGTTCCCGGTGCACCGGCATACTCCAGACCGATCTCGCAGAGAATGTCTGCAACGCTGTCGCCCACTGCCGGAGTGGGAGCTAAAGAAAGGTCAATGATACCAAAGGGAACATTCAGCCGTTTGGAAGCTTCCTGAGCCACCAGCTGTCCCACACGGGTTACCTTAAAAGCGGTACGCTTAATGGTCTCGCACAGGGTCTCGAAATCTTTTCCTCTGACTTCTTCCAGGGCTGCCTTTACAACGCCCGGTCCGCTGACACCCACATTGATGATGGCATCGGCTTCCGTTACGCCGTGGAAGGCACCTGCCATAAAGGGATTATCATCCGGTGCATTGCAGAATACCACCAGTTTGGCACATCCAAGAGAATCCTGTTCTTTGGTCTTCTCTGCGGTTTCCCGGATAATGTCACCCATGATGCGCACGGCATCCATGTTCAGTCCGGTCTTGGTAGATCCTAAGTTTACGGAACTGCACACCCGCTCGGTACAAGCCAGTGCTTCCGGAATGGAACGGATCAGATTCTCATCGCTTAAAGTCATTCCCTTAGAAACCAGGGCAGAATAGCCGCCGATAAAGTTTACATCCACAGCGTGGGCTGCCCGGTCCAGAGTCTTTGCCAGTGTCACATAATCTTCCGGCTTTTTGCAGGCAGAGCCGCCAATGAGGGCAATGGGAGTCACAGAAATCCGCTTATTGACAATGGGGATTCCAAATTCCCGTTCAATCTGTTTTCCAGTGGAAACCAGATTCTTGGCATATTTGGTGATCTTTTCATAGACATTCTGATTTAACTGAATCAGATCATCGGTGATACAGTCCAACAGGCTGATACCCATGGTGATGGTACGCACATCCAGGTTTTCCTGGGTGATCATTTTATTTGTCTCATTTGCTT
>CAJMON010000017.1 GCA_905214955.1 uncultured bacterium | reverse complement strand
CACCATATTCATATTGTGAAATGGAACGGAACTGAGTGGAAAAATTATATTCATTTCAGAGATTATCTAAATGATAATGAGAATATGGCTTTGCAGTATCAGAAGGTAAAGGAAGAACTGGAAAGTAAGTATGCAGATGATAGAGTAGCATACACTAATGGAAAGCAAGATATGATAGACATTATTCTTGATAACCAATAATTTTTTCCCTTGCAGAGGCATTAGTTCTTATGTTAGGATACTATCTAAGGAAAGTACCCATGACAGGGTGGTAGCCTCCCGAGTTTTATGATACCGGGCAACCGGAATACATAGGAAGGGAGGTGGCGCCGATGACGGTGAATATGTTGGTTCAAGATTTATACCAGACGAGTTTGAAAATGGAAATTCATTTAGAGCGAAGATAGTCAATTCTTTATGTAGGAGACTGGCACAAGTTAAAGTGGAAGACAAATATACATGGGGAACTATTAGATATCAAAATTTGTTAGCTCAATATAGGCAGAATCAACAACAAAATTCAGAACTGGAAAATGCATGTGAAGAAATACTTAAAATTAAGGAAAATGAGCATGCTCAAATAGTGGAAGAGATGGAAGCAGAACTTAATGAGCTTAGAAGCAAGGTTCAGAATTATGAATATGCGTTTCAAAATAAAAGAAGAGAGCAGCATGGCAATATAGTATTTGAGTGTGATGAAACAGAGTTTTATGATGGAGAAATTAAAGATATGATTATGAGATTGCTGCAGAATGAAAAGTCGCAAATGGATACTGATCCAAACCAAGTAGGTTGGAGAAAATATCATGTATTAAAAGCACTTTTGGAGAGCAATGAGATTATTGGAAAAGGAGAAGAATTAGAACGAGAACTGAAAAATATATTAAGTCAAGTAGATAGAATTAGTTCAAAAGACAAAAAAAGATTAATTGAATTAGGATTTATTAGTCGGGAAAATAAACATAACAAATTATATTTCCATGGTGATGATAGATATATGATTACATTAGGAAAGACACCTGGAGATTCACGTGCTGCAGCCAATGCCGCATCAATTGCGATAAATACAATTGTGTGTTAAAAAATGGCTCCATTTTGGCTCTAAAAAATTTAGACGAGGTACACAAAAATGCGAAATAAGATGAATATGAAGAACAAAACGCACAAATGTGTACTGAGAAACAGCCAGATAAATCTCTCCGCCCAAGAGTTTGAGTAATAGACAAAGCGCCGGAAATGCTGATAAACCAGGCATTTCCGGCGTTGTTTTTATAGTCTCAGGGCGTCATTCTCCGGGCAAGAACCCGCTTTCATAAAACTCCTCCGCCTGTACATCCCCTCTTGGACTTGATGCATATCCATCCTGATCCAAGAATATGCACCAGGCGCCTGATTTCTTTCATAAATTTTAAAAGAGTGAAAAGTTTCTCGCTTTTCACCCTCTTTTAAAACACTTCTTATTGCAAAAGCCCTAATTTCTCGGCTTCTTTTTTTAATTTTCTGTTTTTTTCATTTCCAGGGCCAAAATCTTGAAGGGGACAGAGTACCTGACGGCAGGATTTTAAAACATCCAGGGCCTGCTCATAATGCTCTTCGGTAATACATTGAAAGGGCTCTTCTGCTGTCACATCTGCTGCCAGCACATTTGCCACTTGATAATCCGCATCGTTTTTGTGAAGCACCCCTGCCGCAAAAGGAATTCCCTGACGCTGCAGTTTTCGGTACACTGGAATGCCGCTTCCATTTCCGCCGATGACAAATACTTCCGGACGTCCCTTTACCCCTTCCAGCTCTACACAGCCAAACTCTGCATTGTAACTGCCTCGGGTAATTCCATACAGTTCTTTGATATAATCAGAAGTAAAAATATCTTCCGGTGCGCCACAGCGCTCAATAAACTCCCCATGCACACAAACCACTTTATCCGAAATCTTCTGTGCCAGATCCAATTCATGAAGGGACATCACCACTGCCACATGATTTTCCAGAACCATCTTTTTCAAAATAGACAGCAGTTCCAATTTGTGGCGGACATCCAGAAAAGACGTGGGTTCATCCAGCACAATCACATCCGGCTCCTGGCAGATCGCCCTGGCAAGCAGAATTCTCTGACGCTGCCCGTCACTGACTGCTGTAAAATCCCGGTTTCTCAAATCCCATGCCTGAACCATTTCCAGTGCGTTTCTTACTTTTTCTTTATCTTCTTTTGATAAAATCCCGAGGGTTCCGGTATAAGGATACCGCCCTGCACCTACCACATCTTCACAGGTCATCAACTCCGGATTGGTCCGCTGAGTCAGCACAACGGCCAGTTTTTTTGCCATTTCTTTGGCTGACATATGGCTCATCTGCTGTTTGTCCAGCCAGACACAGCCGCCCACCGCTGCCAGCTGCTTGGTAATGCTTTTTAAAATCGTGGATTTTCCTGCCCCGTTGGGGCCGATCAGGGTCAAAATTTCTCCCTGGTTGACCTCGATATTAATTTTTTTGATCAGTGGTTTTCCATCGTATCCTACTGTAAGTTCATCCGTATAAAAGAAATAAGGCTTCATCGTTGTTTTCTCCTGATCATAATCCAGATCACCACCGGTGCTCCAAAGACTGCCGTAATGGAACTGATACTGAGTTCTGTCGGTGCAAACACGGTTCTGGCAATAAGATCACACAGCAGGCAGAAAACCGCTCCGCCTAAAAAACAGGCCGGAATCACCAGAAGCGGCTTGGAGGTTTTCAGCATACTTTTCACAATGTGAGGAACTGCAATTCCCACAAAGGAAATCGGCCCAGCAAAGGCCGTCACACAGGCAGACAGCACGCTGGATACCAGAATCAGTCCCACCCGGAACAGGCGGATATTCACACCCATGTTCTGGGCATAGGCTTCTCCAAGCTGGTAAGCCCGGATAGGTTTTGCCATAAAAATCGTGACAATCATCGCCGCTGCTACCACCACAGCCATGACTCTTACATTGCTCCAGGACATTCCGGAAAAACTTCCCTGGGACCAGTTATGCAGGTTGACAATGTTGGAATCATCTGCAAAGGTTACTACAAAATCTGTGACAGCGGAACAGATATACCCAATCATAACGCCGCTGACTACCAGCATGGACATGTTCCGCACTTTTTTGGCTACCAAAAGAACAAATCCCATAGAAATCATGGATCCTGCAAAGGCAGCCAGAATCATTCCCGCAGACCCTGTATTGATGGAATGGCTTAACAGCCAGATCATAAGCAGTGCAACTGCTAACTTTGCCCCGGAAGAAATACCCAGCACAAAAGGTCCTGCAATGGGATTGTTAAAAAACGTCTGAAGCAGAAAGCCGGACACCGAAAGGGCTCCTCCAAGAATCACGACTGCAAGAATTCTGGGAAGCCGGATACCCCATACAATGTTGTAGGCCGTCTCGTCTCCCTGCTTCTTGAAAATGATCTTCCAGATTTCTGACACGGAAAGATGAATACTTCCGGAATTCACATTCCACACAAACAGCACCAACAGAAACAGTCCCAGAAAAAGGAATACCATTCCATAACGGACCGCCCGTCTTTTTTCATCCATGTTCTTTTCTTTCCTTTCTTCTGTCTCTGGCATTTTCTGCCGTCATTTCAGCCGGTGCATATAGGTCAGCGTATCCAGGCTGTCATCTTCGGAGGTCAGAATCTGATGAATTTCTTCAATCATGGTTCCAAGTCCGGTGGTCTCCTGAAACAGATTTTTCCCGGTACACCAGACATTTCCCTCTTTTACTGCTTTAAAATCTCCCAGAAGCTCACTTTTCTGAAGAAGCTGGTCAATACTCTCCAGTTCCCCTTCTATAGCGCTGTTGTAGATCAGATAATCCGCATTTTTCGCTTTTGCGTAAAACTCTTCCATCTGCATATTCATGGTGGAAAGGGCATTGTCATCCGCACCGGTATCTTCCGGAACGTAAACGCCGCCTGCCAGCTCAATCATTTTGGAAACATAGTCATTGCTCTTTCTTATATTTACTGCTCCCGTGGAGTTGATATAAAAAAACGCCACGGTCTTTCCTGTATTTTCTTCGGAAGAAAGAGCTTCCAGTTTCTCTGCCTGTTCCTCAAATGCTGTTTCTGCTGCCTCTTCTTTCCCAAGAAGCACTGCATACAGCTTCATCCACTCGGTTCTGCCAAGAGGATGGCTCTCATAGCTGGAACGCTCCACCAACACCGGAATGCCTAGCTGCTCCAGTTTTTCTTTTACTTCCGGATTGTGGTAAATCATAGTCGATTCGATTGCCAGATCACACTGCTCACTTAAAATTTCTTCATAATCCGGAGCACTGTATTTGCCAGCGTACAGCATCGTACTATTTTCCATAGCTTCTTTGGCTTCTGGAATATACCATCCGTCTTCCTTTGTGCCGGAAAGCCGGATACTGTCAATCCCGTCAACGGCTCGAAACAGATCCATAGCGGATGTTGCTACCAGGTAAATATGATTGATCGGCTGCTGTAATACCGTTATGTTCGAATCCAGATTGTCCGGAACCTCTTTTCCTTCCGGAACCACCAGGAATGTTTCCTCACCCTGATGAATGCGAATCAGAGCGTACCCTTCTTCATAATAATCCACAGAAAATTCTTCCGCATAGGCCAGTTCCATGCTGTGGTCATATACAAGCCCCGGAATATCCACCACTTTCTGGTTCTCTTCTGCAAAAGCTGTCTGTCTGCTTAATGCGCAGACAGACAACATCAGAAGCATGATTCCAGAAATACGCCGGATCTGTTTTGTCCATTTCCAATGCTTCATTTCTTTTTCCAATTCCATTATTCTGCTTTTTCTGCTGTTGCAGAATGAAAGTTTAAGGTATATCCAATTTCATGAGGAGTGCTCATGGCAACGGTATCTGCAGTTACCGGCATTTCTGCATCAAAAACAGAAACCGGGATTTCGAATACAGAATTGCCGTCTTCATTGATCGGTTCGTATTTTTCTCCATCTACAACCATATAATCATAGTTTGGGCTGCTCCACTCGATTTTGGCAGATGCTTCTTCTCCTGCAATGGTTACTTCTGCCGGAGAGGTAACGGTTGCTCTTCCAGAACCGCCGGTTAAAGCTACTTCCATGGTATAGGTGCCATCCTCCAGGCCAAGCTCTGCCGCTGTTTTTCCTTCTCCTGCTGCATCATCTAATTTTTCTGGATTGGTGACGCTGACTTTGTGGTCATACCATTTTCCTTTTGTTCCGATAAGAGCCAGATCAAACTCTTCATTCAGTGCCGGAACCGGTACATCAAATCCATTCACTTCCTTTTTGGAACCATCGCTGTATGTCACTTCATCCGTAGTTGGCTCAAGAAGCTTAGCTCCATCTTTCTTGGCATCCTCTGCCAGACCTGGAAACAGGTTCAGGATCTTTTTGGATTCCAGACTGATGTGGATGGTCATTTCTCCATCTTTTACGGTCAATGTTCCTTTTCCTTCGCAGGCCTCATTTACATGGAACATACTGCTGTCGGTGTTAAAGTCTGCGCTGTAGGTGCCGTCTTCCAGAACCTCGGCCTCTGTGGTGCTTTCTGTTTCTGTGGCCTCGGTGGCATCTTCGGTGCCAGTCTCTGTCTCGGTGCTGGTTTCTTCATTGGTCCTGGCACTTGTTTCTACGACTGTTTCGGCAGTTCCTGCTGCATTTACGGAAACACTTCCACAGACCAGTGTGGAAATACTGCATACTACTGCTGCAAAAGCAACGGATTTTTTCATTTTTTACTCCTCATTTCTTTGTTTTTTCTGCACGAACTGCCCGGAAACCATAGTGGCTCCGGGCAGTCCAATTTCGTTTTAATAAAATAATACCTGCGAATTGCTCCGCTGCGAAGCAGCTTTTGCAATTCTGCAATGTCATTTATTTTGCAATGGAATCCATGGCTGCCTGTGTATGTGCAACATACAGCTGTTCAACAGCTTCGATTCTTCCAAGGCCTTCGATCTGGCTGTCTACGCTGTCAAATGCGCCTGATGCCACAAACTGGCTCTTCCAGGAATCCTCATCATCACCAGCCATATCGTTGTTTGCGTGGTCACCAGCTACTACCATCAGCGGACGAAGAACCACTTTCTTAAATCCACCTTCCTGTACTTTCTTGATGACTTCTTCACAGGCGGTATCTTCCGGCTCGCCTTCTACAGTTCCGATAAATGCATTGGCGTAACCCAGATTTTCCATCTGTGTCTGCATCTGATCATACGTAACATTTGCGGTATGAGAAGTACCATGACCCATGAATACAAATGCGGTACCGTCTTCTGCTGCTGCATCCATGCTGTCATATCCAGCTTCTTTTACTGCTGCATCTACGATAGCTTCTGCAACTGCTTTCTTATCATCGTTGATCACGGTTGCATCGCTTCCTACTTCACCCAGCATGGGCTCTGAAATTGCTACGGACTCAAACTGATCTTTATACTCATCAATGGCTTCTACCATCTCATCGTACTCTGCACCATGCATCAAATGAGTCGGCTGTACAACCAGGTTCTTCACGCCGTTTGCAACTGCACGGTCCAGAGCCTGCTGCATGTTGTCGATCTTCTCATCATCTCTTGCCTGTACGTGGTTGATGATGATCTGTGCGGTAAATGCTCTTCTTACAGACCAATCCGGATAAGCTGCCTGCAGTGCATCCTCAATGCCTTTGATATCTTCGGAACGGCTTCCGTTGTAAGAAGTACCAAAGCTTACTACCAGCAGTTCATTTTCTCCGATCTCATCCTGGTTTCTGGGATCATCTGCGGAAGCATCTCCCGTGTCCAGTCCAAAGTATTCCGGACTTGCTTCTTCACCTTCTACCAGCTCTTTCTGTGCATCAGACAGAGCATCCCATGCTGCTTTTGCTGCTGCGCAGTCTTCATCAGTGGTATCGGTTCTTTCCTGTACATAGATCTTGTCAATCAGAGCTGCCACTTCATCAGCTGCTGCCTGATCTGCATCTTCTCCTGCCTCAGATGCTGCTTCTGTAGTTGCTGCTGTCTCTGCTTCAGAAGCTGTTTCCGTAGCTGCTGCTGTCTCTGTTTCAGAAGCTGTTTCCGCAGCTGCTGCTGTCTCTGTTTCAGAAGCTGTTTCCGTAGCTGCTGCTGTCTCTGTTTCAGTTTCTGTTGCAGATGCTGCGCCTGCAAATCCCATGCTGCAGGTCATGGAGATGGACATCAATACTGCCAGTAATGCTTTTCTTTTCATTTTGAAAAATCCTCTTTTCGCGTATTTTTCCGGATGAAATCATGCTGGTGTACGGACAGCTGCATTTCTTGTCGCGCTGTTTGATACGGAATCTTTTCTTTTTTCATTTTCTAAAAGAATCAAAATTGGTTTACTGGACCAATTATTGATATACTAGGCAAAAGAAGCGGCCACATCACTGCAGCCGCCTGTTCTCATAAATACACGGTTTTAAAAATTTTTCCATACCCATGTGAAAAGCTATGTATTGTTATGAGAATAAGGTTCTGTAAACCGCAGATCCTAAATTCCACGCCCAGGCAGGTTTCCTGACTTTGTTCTTCACATTCCTTCCCTTCCCAGTCTCCCAGTGGCTCTGAAGGAATGCTCCCATTCACAGTGACGGTATCGCTCCGGATTCTCACCGGATTCCCTTTTCGTACCTTTGCAGGTACACCTGCGCGCTATAACCATTGCATCTATTCAATTCGGATACTATTTTAATACCACAACTGCCGTCCAATGTCAACCCCTTCATGTGTCACAGATGGCATATTGCACGACAGTTCCAACAAATGTTATGATGCCATGGTCAAAAGTCTGAAACCATGATGTGCTTGCACAGGAGTTGTTTTATGATTTTATGCACCGACCGAAGCGGAACGTAGACATAAAAGTGGAGCGCAGGCTTCACGATATGCGAATTTGGGTCAGGGTGCTGTGTGCCA
Organism: uncultured bacterium; assembly: GCA_905214955.1. Taxonomy (GTDB): domain Bacteria; phylum Bacillota; class Clostridia; order Lachnospirales; family Lachnospiraceae; genus Limivivens. The sequence goes on along the minus strand of CAJMON010000017.1, from coordinate 41,068 downwards.
GTGGCACACAGCTTGTACCGCCCAAAGTGGCCGCGCAGATTGTGCGAGTACGAAGTATGAAACAATCCATAGGATATGTTTTTATTTAATATACTGCCATTTTCCACGGAGATACCGGATGGAAAAGCAGATGCCGCGAAACAGCCAGTCAATGGTCATAGCCACCCAGATGCCAAACACTCCCAGCCCCAGATATTTTCCAAGAACATAGCTGAATCCGATTCGGAAAATCCACATAGAACCGATAGATACCCACATAGTCAGCTTCACATCATTGGCTGCACGTAAGGTATTTGGCAGGAAAAAAGACAGCGGCCAGATGGTCACACAGCAGGCTGCATGATACAGAATGATCTGCTCTGTCATGGCACTGGTTTCCTGAGAAAGGTTGTATGCTTTCAGGATCAGCGGAAGAGCCAGAACCACCAGCAGGTTCATTCCGATCATAAACAGATAGGTCATCTTCAGCAGTTTCTTTGTATAATACCGCACCTGATCATAAGCCTGTGCCCCCACACACTGGGCTGCCACACTGAGCATGGCAAGTCCCATTGCCATACCGGTGAGCACCTGAAACATGCCGATGGTGTTGGACACCGCATTGGCTGCAATGGAAGCCGTGCCAAATCCGGACACCAGGCTTAACACCAGAATCTTTCCCAGCTGGAACACACTGTTTTCCAAGCCATTTGGCACACCGATATGTAAAATCTTTTTGACCGTAGGGCCGTCAAACTTCCACCGAAATGGTTTTGTCAGATGAATCTCCTGATCCTGTTTTCGAAGAAGCAGTAAAATCACCACCGCTGCCGCCATTCTGGAAACCAGGGTCGGAATGGCAGCTCCTGCCACTCCCCATTTCAGTCCAAAAATCAGGATTCCATTTCCGCAGATGTTGATGGCGTTCATAAGTAAGGAAGTCTTCATGGAAATCTGGGAATTCCCCATGGCACGGAAAAGTGCCGCGCCTGCATTGTACAGTGCAAGAAATGGAATGGATGCCGTCACGATCACCAGGTAAATTCTGGCATTTTTCATCACATCGGCTTCGATTTTTCCAAACACTCCATCCAGAATCAGATTCTGGCCGCCATACACCAGTACTGTGATCACAAGAGACAGCGCCCCTGTAAACAATACCAGCTGATCTGCTGCCTTGGAAGCGTCAGCTGAGTGTTTCTGCCCTAAATACTGTCCGGATACCACCGCGCCTCCAGTTGCCAGTGCTGAAAACACATTGATCAGAAGCACCATCACCGTATCCACCAAAGATACGCCTGATACGGCTGCTTCTCCAACCCCCGCGATCATCACCGAATCAGCCAGTCCAACTGTCACAGCCAGGATCTGTTCCACCAGAAGGGGAATGATCAGCTGTTTCAGCTGTTTGTCTGAAAACATCATGTTTCACACACCTCTTTCCTCTCATATCTGATAAGTTCTAAACTTGAGAAACACGATTCGCAAGTTTCTCAACTTATCGCGGCAACTGCAAAATTCTCGTGCCAGCACAGACTTTGGCTCGTTGCTGTGCGTAAAATTCAAAAGCTGTTTCGTGCAGGCACGAACAGCTTTTGAAATTTTCACCTTGATATATTATATTTTATCATATTTCATTTTGAAAGAAAAGAGACGGCCCTCATTTTCTAATTAATGTTTTTTAAACAGGTCTTTCACTCTGGTCCACAAATCTTCGGTCTCTGTCTCCGACTGTTCTTCTCCATCCTCTTCTTCCTTATCCGGAATGGAAATGCCCTCTGTCTTCATGGCAAACTGAACCAGATCTACGTTGGTATTGTCTTCAGATACGAAAGATGCCTGCTCATAGTCGCTGCCTGCGATCTTGGTAATCGCCTTGTCGATCTCGTCGTCTACCTGCTCATCAATATCCTTGGTCTTATCTTTGAACTCTTCTGTTCCATCTTTCAGATCGCTGACACCATCTTTCAGCTCTCCGATACCATCTACCAGATCGGAGGCTCCATCATCCAGTTCTGCAGCTCCATCTGCAAGATCTACCGTTCCATCATACAGGTCAGATGCCCCATCTGCAAGATCTACCGTTCCATCGTACAGATCCGATGCGCCGCTTGCAAGATCTACCGTTCCATCATACAGATCTGATGCGCCATCTGCCAGCTTGGATGCGCCATCTGTCAGGTCTCCGGTGCCGTCGTACAGCTGTCCTGCTCCATCATTCAAATCAGAGATCCCTGAATACAGGGTATCTGCTCCATCGGAAAGAGTAACTGCTCCGCTGTACAGAGAAGCAATGCCCGTTGCCATGCTGGTTCCGCCAGCTTTCAGAACTTCTGCTCCGCTCTTGAAGGTCAGTGTGCCGTCATACAGCTTTTTGGTTCCTCTGTACAGATTTCTTGTTCCAATCACCAGCGCTCTGGTACCAGCTGCAAGAGTGCTGCTTCCTGTTGCCAGGGCTGCATTTCCTTCTTTTAAGCTCTTGCTTCCTGCTGTCAGCTCTTTGGTGCCAGCTGCAAGAGTGCTGCTTCCTGTTGCCAGGCTCTTGTTTCCTTCATAAAGGCTTGCAGCGCCTTCGGAAAGGGTGCCTGCTCCCTCTGTCACTTTTCCAAGTGCATCATGCAGCGTGTCATAGCCATCTTTTAAGTCTGCAACGCCTTCTGTATAGGCTCCAATGCCGGTATCCAGTGTCTTATACTGGGCGGTCAGCTGGTCAATACCCTCTTTTAGTGTCTTTGTCTGCTCCTGGATCATATTTTCCAGAATCACCGGAAGTGCCTGCACATTGTTGTTAAATTCTTCATACTCGGCTGCCAGGTCAGCTGCTCCTGCACTGGCTGCGGAAGCTCCCACGGCTGCCTGATCCACGCCGCCCCGGATCTCCTCAATGGCTGCATTGTTCTGTTCCAGCAGAGAAGCCAGATTTTCTGCATTGGTCAGAAGGCTTTCTACATCTACACCAAGAGCACTGATCAATGCCTTCTGGGTTTCTGTCAGACCGCTGTAAATCCCTTCTGCCTGAGAAGCCATTCCCCTTACATACTCTGCGGAGCTGGTATTCGTTGCTTCCAGAGTATCCAGATCTGCATAGCCTGCCTGAATCGTGGCAAGTCCTCCGGAAACCTGGGCATTCACAGAAGAAAGTCCCTGGATTCCTGCAAGGATCTGATTGGAACTGTCTAACAGCTGCTGCATCTGCTCAGTTCCTACCTGGATACTGGACAGACTTTTCTGAATCAGCTGCAGTGCTTCCAGCACCTGCTTGGAGCCTTCCGTCATGGTGCCTGACTGGCTGGTCAATTTATCCAGTCCATCCTGAATCTGGTCTGCACCTGTTGACATGGCAGTCAGGCTGGTGCTTAAGGTCTTTGCGCCTTTGCTTACCTGGCTGCTTCCGCTCTGTGCCTGTTTGGCTCCCTTTGCCAGTTCTTTTGCTCCGTCATTGGCGGACTTGATGCCTTTGTAAAGGGTTGCTGCGCCATCTGATACGGTCTTGGCTCCGGCAGCCAGCTCTTTTGCACCACTGTTTAATTCCCGGCTCTTATCTTTTAATTCTTCGCTTCCATCTTTTAAATCTTTGGCTCCATCTACCAGATTCTGGGTTCCGCTTTCCAGGCTGGAAACACCGGTCAACAGGGTGCCTGCTCCATTGTTCAGTTCCTCGGCTCCGCTCTCTAAGGTCTCAGCACCGTCTTTTAAATCTCCGGCTCCGGAAAGTGCTTTTCCTGTGCCGTCTTTTAAGTCTTTAGCTCCGTCGGCCAGTTCATCGGTTCCATCTTTTAAGTCTGATACGCCGTCTTTTAAGTCCGATGCGCCATCTTTTAACTCGCTGGTTCCGTCCTTTAAATCCGATGCGCCATCCCGCACTTCATCTGCTCCATCTAGCAGATCCGATGCGCCGTCTTTTAAGTCCGAGGCACCATCTTTTAAGTCACCGGTTCCGTCCTTTAAATCATCCGCTCCATCTGCCAGTTCATCCACGCCATCTACCAGTTCATCAGCTCCGTCATCAAATTCATCGGCTGCATCTTTGATCTCATCCAGCTTGTCATACAGCTCATCCTTGTCAATGCTGCCGCTGTCTACATCAAAAGACATGGGCACTGCCTGGAAAGTAATGGCATCCATTTCGAAATCGGTAACACTGGCGGTAATTTCAAATTCTTTTTCCTGTCCTGCCATAATATTGTACAGCAGCTGGCGGTTCTTGCCCACATTTCCTGCAGTTGCCCCATCCGCTTTGATGTTGCTGCATTTTTCTGTATTTAGATTCACCGTCGCCTGTACCAGATAATTTTCAAAGAATCCGTTATCCACAGCAGTGTTCTCTTTGATGCCGATAACAATTTTCAGCTCTCCGCTTTTTCCTGCCAGATCTTCAGCTTCAATCTCTTCTCCGTCCAGGTAATATTGAATGGAAATCAGCCAGGGCATCTCCTTGGTTGCCAGATTTCCCTGATAATAAAATTTTCCTTTGGGTGCATTCACGGAAAGCTCATTTCCGGAAATAGCAATTTCACTGTCTGTGGTCAAGTTCCGAACCTCATCATACGTTCCATAGTCTACAATCTTGGAGTCTTCTTTCAATTCAAATTCATTGACCACGTAGATACCTGCCACACTTCCGTCCTGGTTCAGATTTACATAAATGTTTTCATCTTTTTCAGTATTGTCTGCTGCCGCAAACACGGACAGAGTATTTCCCGTCAACACGGTAGATGCCAGTACAATGGCGGTTGTCCGAATCCAGTATTTATTTTTCTTCATGGGAATTCCTCCTGTAAAAATTGGTGTGCATGGTTGTTTTTTCAATAATCGGGTCAGCCACAATCAAAAGGGCCGGCAGTACAAACAAAACTAAGACAAAGGACAATGTTGCGCCCCGTCCTAACAGGTTTCCGATTTCACTTAAAATACCGTTGGTGGAAATCTGTCCCAGAACCGTACCTGCCAGTGTCAGGATAATGGCAGATGTGAAAATGGAAGCAGTACAAGCTTTGATGGTCTCAAAAGCAGCTTCTTTTCTCGGATACAATTCCCGGAATTCCATATACCGGCTGGTAAACAGTATAGCATAGTCAATGGTGGCTCCCAGCTGTACGGTATTTAAGATCAGGTAAGCAATGTAAAACAGAATCGATGACTGTAAATAGGGCACAGACAGGTTGATCCAAATGGATGCCTCAATCACCAGCGTCAGGATCACCGGAATGGCAATGGACTTAAAGTTCAGTACCAGAATCAGGAAGACAAATCCGATTGCCAGCAGATTGACTCTGGCATTGTCGCTGATGATGGTGCTCTTTAAATCTTCCGTACTGACCAGGTCGCCTGCATATTTTACTTCATCTCCGTAATAATTCTGGGCAATGCTGCGCACTTCGTCAATCTTTTCATACCAGCTGTCGTCTTTTTCCGAGGTACTTAAGGATACAACAATTCTGCTGTAATGTTCGGAATACAGCTGTGACAGAGATGAAGACGGCACATAATCGGAAGGAATGGACGCGCCTACGGTATTCACATAGGAAATCACAGAACTTACGTAGTCCAGCTGCTTTAAGTCATTGTTCAGCTGAGTCTCTTTTTCCAGGTCTCCCTTTGGTACCATCAGCACCACCGGGTTGGAAGCGCCATATTCATTGTCAATGGCGTTGATGTCACGGCCTAACTGGGTTGCATCGGTGCTGTACAGAGTGCTGGCTCCATAACGGAATTCGTTTCTTCCCTGGGCAATGTAGCTTGGAACCACCAGAACCAGGAAAATAAGCATTGCAGGAATCCGCGCTTTCATAACAAACTTTGCGAATTTATCCATTTTCGGAATAAAAGAGCGGTGGCCGGTTTTATCAATGAGTTTGTAAGTGCACATTGCCAGTGCGGGCAGCAGGCACAGTACACAGATCAGACTCCAGCAGATCGCTTTTGCCATAACCCATCCGATATCCGGACCGATTTTGAAACGCATCAGGATCAGGGCTGCAAATCCAGTCACCGTGGTCAGTCCACTGGAAAGTACGGAACCTACGGACTGTTTTACGGCTGCCACCATGGCTTCTTCCACATCTTTCCCTTCGTGGCGGTTTTCTGCAAACCGGTGCAGAAGGAAGATGGAATAGTCCATGGACACTGCAAGCTGCAGAACGCCTCCGGCTGCGTTGGTTACAAAGGAAATGGTTCCAAAGATTAAGTTGGTTCCCATATTTAAGACGATTGCCACACCAATGGTCAGCAGAAACAAAAACGGCTCAAACCAGGAATCTGTCATAACCAGCAGGACCACCAGTACGATAGGAATAACGAAGGTCATAATTTTCTGAATCTCACCAGAAGTAATTTCCGGAACCAGGGCATTGGTCACAGCGGAACCGGACATACAGTTGTCATCTCCGATGATCTCCCTCAGAGCTGCCACTGCTTCTACCTGCTTGCTCTCATCAATGGTAAGAGAATACAGAGCGTCTCCGTCTTTATACCATTCATCTACTGTCTTCTGATTCATCAGCTCCAGGGGCTCGTAAATGTTTTCTGCATCATCCAGCCAGTTGACTTCCTCCACACCATCAACAGACTTCATCTTTTCCTTATAGGAAAGAGCATCTGCCACTGACACGTTGTAAATCAGCACTCTGGCATTCGGAATTGCCTGGTTGTATTCTTCATTCATAATATCCAGGCTCTTGGTCGAAGCTGCATCATCTGGAAGATAATCCACCAAATCGTAATCCACGTTCACAAATCCGGAACAAATGGCGCAGATCACTGCAGCCACTGCAAAAACTGTAATGATCAGTTTTCGATGCTTAATAATAAAATTTGTGTAGGCATCCATCTTATCCGCTCCTTTTTATCAATTCACTTTTCTATTAATAGACATCCGTCTATTATTTGTTTGTATTATATGTATGATTCCCTGAAATTTCAATAATCAATTTTTGGACTTTATGTTGATTAATCATCTTTATTGTAAACAAATGTTTTATTGCATCGATAAATAAACAACTATTTTTAATTAATAAACATATGTTGATTTTTCAATTGTTTTGTATTATACTGAAATGGATATCAGGTGCTGGATGCACCACACCGGATATCTGATTCACAAGAACAGGAGGAATGATTATGGCAAAATCTGAAGCCACCGTTGACCGGCGTGTCCGGAAGACAAAAAAACTCTTGCTGGATGGTCTTACACAGCTGATGCAGACAAAAGATGTCAGCGAAATTTCTGTCAAAGAACTTTCCGACCTTGTCGATATTAACCGGGGAACTTTTTATCTGCATTACCGGGATATTTTTGATATGCTGAATAAAACAGAGGACGAGCTTTTTTCCCGTTTCAACGAGATTGTAGAGAAAGACCTTCTCACAGAAAATCCACAGAAATGTCTGGATGCCACTCCTCTCCCATTTTTAAAAGATATCTGCAATTATCTTTCTGAAAATGAAAATACCGTCCGGGCGCTTCTTGGCCCCCACGGCGATCTGGCATTTGTAAACCGCTTAAAAGATCTGGTGCGTGAGCGGATCGACCACGTCTGGAAGCATTCCAACTTTGAATACGAATACGCGGAATACTACTTTTGCTTTCTCATCTCCGGATACATGGGGCTGATTGAACACTGGTTTGACACCGGCCTGAAAGAGACCCCGGATCAGCTGGCAGAACTGGCCAATCGTCTCATCATCCATACCCTGCAGGCATGTTCCTAAATAGAAAAGGCATATTCAAAAACTCTTTTTTCGAGTCTTTGCATATGCCTTTTTACGTTGTTTCCTATCTGTTAATCTCCATATTCCATGGTAACCTTCAAAATCATGGTCTCTTTTCCATTTTCATCCCGAAGGCTTTCCATGATCTGCTCCGCCTGGAGTGTTTCCTTATCCAATACGTAGTAGAAGCAGGCAGTTTTCCCATCTGTAGAATCATCATGCTCTGGATCCTGGCTCTGAATGTAGAGCTTTCCGTCTTTTTCTTCTTCCGCAGTAATCTCTTCTGTCTCCGAATATTCTACCGGTGCATAGGTCTCTACCCACTCCATGATCTGTGCATACTTTTCAGGATCAACGGGCTGTACAATCTTCTGTCCTTTGTTGACTCCGTCTGTGTACCGAAGCCATGCACTTCCATTCTTATAAGTAAGAATGCCATTTTTTTCTACATAGGACAGCACGTAGCTGTCTCCGTCTCTGGTAATGGCATACTGGCTGGTGTCTGTCTGATTTCCGTTCTCATCATACTGAATCTCTGTACAGCCTACTCTTGCATGGCTGCCTAAGACTTTCTCAATGCCGTTATTGGCATCTACAATATCCTGAAGAGTCACAGAAAATTCTGATGCCTGGGATGTACCCTCACTTTCTGTGGTCTCCTCTGTCTGCACGGTGAGTTCGCCGGCGCTGGCCTGCATTCCGGAAACAGCCATCACAGCTGCGCAAAGGAAAGCTGCCCTGCGGCTGAACCGATGTTTCTTTTCTGACATATGCAAAACCTCCATTCTTTTCATCCGTTCTTTTCTATTACACCACGTTTTGCGGTCATTTTCTATAAATTTTTCCTTAAAAAATCTAATAATTTTCTGTTGCTCTGCCCTGCTGCTGCACCACGGCCACTGCTTCCCGAAGCGTTCCCACCGGACACAGCCGGATTCCCGGAATTTCTTTCATGCCTTTCATGGATACTTTTGGCAGAATCACCGTGGAAAATCCCAGTTTTTTGGCCTCTGACACTCTCTGAAGAGCCATGTTCACTGCCCGGATCTCTCCGCTTAAGCCCACTTCCCCGAACACAATGGTTTTTTCATCAATCACCAGATCCCGGAAGCTGGACACCAGTGCCAGGACAATCCCCAGGTCAATGGCCGGCTCATTCATCCGCATTCCCCCTGCGATGTTTACATAAGCATCATAGGTGGCCAAATGCAGGCCCAGCCGTTTTTCCAGGACAGCCATGAGAAGACTGACCCGGTTGGCATCTGTTCCCACTGCAGTTCTTCTTGGCATGGCAAGGTTGCTTCTGCTTACCAGTGCCTGAATCTCCACCAGAATGGGTCTCGTCCCCTCCATGGAGCAGGCCACTACGGAACCGGAAGCTCCTTCCGGTTTGCCGCTTAACATATATTCGGAAGGATTTTCCACTTCTTCCAGACCGTTCTCATGCATTTCGAACACGCCGATCTCATTGGTGGAGCCAAAACGATTTTTCACAGCCCGCAAAATCCGGTAGGATGCGTGCCGGTCTCCCTCAAAGTACAGCACCGTATCAACCATATGCTCCAGCACTCTGGGTCCTGCCACCACGCCTTCCTTTGTCACGTGACCCACAATAAAAATCGTGATGCCCATGCCTTTTGCAATCTGCATCAGCACACCGGTGGCTTCCCGGACCTGGGAAACACTGCCAGGCGCCGCACTGACCTCCTGATGATACATGGTCTGAATGGAATCCACCACTGCCATATCCGGCTTTTCCCGGCTGATCACTTCCCGGATGTGGTCCAGATCGGTTTCACACAACAGAAGCATGTCTTCCCCCGCTTCCCCAATCCGTTCTGCCCGCAGCTTGATCTGCTGCAAGGACTCTTCTCCTGAAATATAAAGGATTTTTTTCCCTTCTCCTGCCAGTTTTTTGCACACCTGCAGCAGCAGGGTGGATTTCCCAATACCTGGATCTCCTCCCACTAAAACCAGGGATCCAGGCACAATGCCGCCTCCCAAAACCCGGTCCAGCTCCTTCATGCCGCTGCTGGTTCTTGGGCTGTTTTCTGTGGAAATTCCGGAAAGCTTTACCGGCTCAGGAACCTGTTCTCTGCGGACGGACGCATTCCCGTGGCTGCCGCTGCTTTTGCCCACCGGTTCTTCCACAAAGGTGTTCCATTCCCTGCACGCCGGGCACTGTCCCATCCACTTAGCAGACTCATATCCGCAGTTCTGGCAGAAAAATCCTGTGCTTTTTCCTTTTGCCATAATCTCCTCCTGTGAACGATTGAAAAAAGGGAGCCATTTTGGCCCCCTTCTCTTTTGTAAATGCTTTTATTTCTTTTCGATACGGATATCTGCGTTCTCATGGCTGCCAAGCTCTACGCCAATCACCAGCTTGCCGCCCAGATTGGTCTTCATCTCGCCGGCTTCTTCTCCGTCAATGAAAATCTTATAATCAGTATCTTCTTCCAGTTCAACGGTCACCTGTGCATCGGTAAGACCCTCTACCCTGAATGCCATGCCTTTGTCTGTCACGCTCATGTGCTTTACAGCTGTACCCGGTACAGACTCATACACAAACATGCCGTTTTTCTCCAGCTTTGTGATCTCTTTAAAAGTCTTTACCTTGTACAAGTCTCCGGCATATTCAAAATCCTGGCGTTTGGTCTTTTCTGCCAATTCATAGTTTCCGAAACTGATGGTATTGTCCGCTTCTACGCGGATCAGTTCACTGACAACTGACATTTTAAATGTCCTCCTGGTATCCTCGAATATTCTTATCCGTCTTTTTAGGGCTTTCGCCCAATTTCTGCAGATTTGTCCTTATTTTAACACAACCATCAGGGATTTTCCACCTTTTTATCCTGTTTTACCGAAAATTTCACTTGCTTTTTCGACACACCCACAGACACCGTATCCCCTGGCTCGATTCTTCCTGACAGGATCTCTTCTGCTAACGCATCCTCGATTTTTGTCTGGATCGCCCGCTTTAACGGCCTTGCTCCATACTTGGCATCGAAGCCTGCTTCTGCAATCAGAGCTCTGGCATTTTCGTGGACGTCCAGGGTAATGTTCATCTGCTCCTGGCATCTCTTTGCAAAATTCTTTAACAGAATGCCCGCAATCTTCTTCACATCTTCCTTGGTCAAGGAATGGAAGACCATAATCTCATCGATACGGTTTAAAAACTCCGGCTTAAACATCCGGCGGATCTCTTCCATCACACCGCCCTTCATCATCTCGTAGTTGTGTTTTTCATCGTCTACAGCGGCAAAACCCAGTTTCTTCGGAGCCATGATATTCTGGGCGCCTGCATTGGATGTCATAATGATGATGGTATTTTTAAAATCCACTTTTCTGCCCTGGGCATCGGTGATGTGGCCGTCATCCAATACCTGCAGAAGAATGTTGAACACATCCGGATGGGCTTTTTCTACCTCGTCAAAGAGGATCACGGAGTAAGGATTTCGCCGCACCTTCTCGCTGAGCTGGCCGCCCTCCTCGTATCCTACATATCCTGGCGGGGAGCCTACCAGCTTGGAAACGCTGTGCTTCTCCATATATTCTGACATATCAACCCGGATCATAGCCTGCTCGCTGCCAAAGACTACCTCTGCCAGTGCCTTGGAAAGTTCCGTTTTTCCTACACCGGTGGGACCCAAAAACAGGAAGGAACCAATAGGACGCTTGGGATCTTTCAATCCTACACGGCCGCGCTTGATGGCTCTTGCCACGGCGCTGACTGCCTCATCCTGTCCAACCACTCTCTTATGAAGCACAGATTCCAAGCGCAGCAGACGTTTGGCTTCTTTTTCTTCCAGGCGCTGCACCGGAATCTTGGTCCAGGCAGATACCACTGCTGCAATATCGCCCTCTTTGACCTCCGGCTGATAATTTTCCATCTTTTTCTGGAGACGCTGCTGCATGTCCAGAAATTTCTTCTGAGCTGCTGCCTGCTCATCCCGCAGTGCTGCCGCTTTTTCAAAATCTCCTGCCAGAACAGCCGCTTCTTTTTCCTCTGCCAGCTCTTCTGTCTTTTTCTGCAGCTCTTCCAGATTCCTGGGAACCTGGTAGCCTGCCAGCTGTTTTCTGGAAGATGCCTCATCAATCAGGTCAATAGCCTTGTCTGGAAGATACCGGTCATTGATGTAACGCTCGGAAAGCTTCACTGCGGCTTCCACTGCCTCATCGGTAATCTTCACTCCGTGGTGCTTTTCGTAGCGGGGGCGCAGTCCCTTTAAAATCTCCTCTGCCTCTTCCGGAGTGGGTTCTTCCACGGTCACCGGCTGGAAACGGCGCTCCAGTGCAGGATCTTTCTCAATGTACTTCCGGTACTCCTCAATAGTAGTAGCACCGATGAGCTGCAGCTCACCTCTTGCAAGAGACGGCTTCAGAATATTAGAGGCATCCATGGCACCCTCTGCGCCGCCTGCGCCGATGATGGTATGAAGTTCATCAATAAACAGCAGAATATCCCTGCTTTCCGTGACCTCGTTAATCACGCGCTTCATACGCTCTTCAAACTCGCCTCTGTATTTGGAACCTGCCACCATACTGGCCATATCCAGCGTCACCACACGTTTTCCAAGCATGGTGCGGGGCACTGCCCCAAGCACAATTCTCTGGGCAAGGCCTTCCACAATGGCGGTCTTTCCCACTCCCGGTTCTCCGATCAGGCATGGATTGTTCTTGGTTCTTCGGCTTAAAATCTGCAGCAGACGCTCAATCTCTGTCTCTCTGCCTACCACCGGGTCTAATTCCCCTTCCATGGCAAGGGCTGTCAAGTCCCTGCTGTACTGATCCAGAACAGTCGTGGCACTTTTTCCATTTCTCTGATTTCTGGCATTGGCTGCCAGTTCTTTGTACATGTCCTCCTGGATGCCCATGGTGTCCAGAATGTTCATATAAAGCTTCTGCAGATTTACTCCCATGGTGTGCAGCAGTCTGGCTGCCACACATTCTGCATCTTTGATGATGGCAAGAAGAATGTGTTCGGTTCCTGCCTCATCCATATGAAACTCTCCTGCTTCCCGGATACTATTTTCCAGGATCGCATCCGCTCTCGGAGTATATCCCTCTCTGGAAGCTGTCAGGACGCTTTCCGCAGGAGCAATCAGCTCTGAAATCAGCTGTTCTGCTTTTTCCCGCTCCACGCCTGCACTGCCAAGCACGGCAGCTGCAGTGCCCTGTTTTTCTTCCAGAAGTCCAAGCAGAATATGCTCAGAGCCGATATAACTATGCCCTAAGCGCTTTGCGGCTTTTGCCGCCAGACTCAGGGCATCTTTGGCATTCTTTGTAAAATGATCCTGCACGGTTATTTTTGTCCTCCTGTCGCTGTTATTCGAAATGTCTGTATCTTAGTCATTTTCTCCTTTGCAGGCTTTCTGTTTTAACCTGCTGTCTGGGATCTTCTGCCCATCTTTTATTCATACTCTGCAAAAATCTCATCCACCATATCGTGGACTTCCTGGCTGGAAATGTTTTTGCAGCAGGCTTTTGCCAGCAGCACCCGAAGCTGCCGCTTCATCTCTGCCTTTGCCTGAATCTTGTCCCGGTCCAGAGCAATGATGGCACCCCGGCGTCTGTCAATGGTCAGAATCCCCTCCTGCCGAAGCAGGGAATAGGCCTTGTTTACGGTGTGCATATTGATTCCCACATCCTCTGCCAACTGGCGTACTGAGGGAAGCGCATCCCCCTCCTGGAGTGTGGATGTGGCTACTCCAAGAATGATCTGGTTTCGAAGCTGAATATACAGTGCTTCATCGCTCTGAAAATCTATTTTAATTATCATATTTACACCTTCGTTTCCTGCGCTTTTGTTATATACATAATATAACACAACCAAATATTTGTCAACCAAAAGAGAAAAAGAATGCACCCGTTTCACAGGTGCATTCCTTACACTCTTTTTTACAGATCAACCATGGTAACGTCCACGTCGTCTTTTTCTTCTTCCTGTACCGGCGCTTCCACTGGCTGCTGCAGGCTTTCCTTCGGTGCCTCTTCACTTACCGGTGCTTTGGGTTCTCTTACAGGCACAGGTGCTTCTTCTTTGCGCTGTCTTTTTTCTTCTTTTTTGGCTGCCTTTTCCTCTTTTGCAGCGGCTTTGGCGGCTTTCTTTGCAGCTCTTCTGGACACGGGCTCTTCTTCCGGCTCTTCGTCCTCTTCCATGGGCTGTACCGGCTGAACAGGCTGTCTTCTGTCTGCAAGGGGCTGCTGTTTGGTGGGCGCATAATAATTGTCTGTGTCCATCATCCGTTCTTTTCTGGCAAACTCATTGGTCTGGAAATCCAGATGATCCTCTGCATCCCGCAGATCATCTTTCAGATCTCTGTTTTTCAGCAGCAGATTGATGGATAAGAACATCAGTACAACTGCCAGTGCAATCAGTCCATAAATGATCTTCATGGAGAAGTCCAGTTTCTCGCGGAACTGGGAAATCTGTCCGTTTAAGAAAGTAATGGTGGCAGAATCCTCTGTCTGTGCTTCTGTCTGCACAGCCTCGGTCTGCGCTTCTGTCTGTTTTTCCGTAGCCGGTGCCTCTGTCGCCTGTGTCTCGGTCTCTGTTTCTGTCTGTGCCGCAGAAGGATCTGGCTGTACATGCAGGGTGTATACTGCATCGTTTCCGCTCTCGGAACGTACTGTAATGGTCACGGTACCGCTTCCGTTATCGAGCGTAGTCCCGTCAATACTGACAATCTGGGCATTGGCATTGGAGCATACCGGATTTAACACCAGAGATGTGGTGCCCGGTGAAACCGTAACCGTATACTCTACCGTAGAATAGTAAAACTCCGGTGAAACCGTACCGTTCTCTACTCCAAGATCCGCCAGTGAATTGTCATCTGACAGCCCTGTTGCAAACACCTGCATTCCGCAGAGCCATAACAGAAGCATTCCCAGAATCCATCCGTATCTCCAGGTACTCTTTGTTTTCTTCATAGTTTAACCTCGTTGTGTTCTTCTTTACTGCTTTTACGCCTCATCGATGGCTTTTCCGATGTCATGGCGGTAAAATGCATTGTCAAAATCAATCCATTTCACTGCCTCGTAGGCATTGGCTCTGGCCTCTTTCAAGTCGTTTCCTTTCGCAGTCACGCCCAGAACCCGGCCGCCGTTTGTCACGATACCTTCGTCTGTCTGTTTTGTGCCTGCATGAAATACATAATAGCCTTCTTTGTCTTTGAAATTTTCCAGGCCGCGGATCACAAATCCTTTTTCATATTTGACCGGATAGCCTTTGCTGGCCATCACCACGCAGACTGCTGCGTTGTCCTCAAACTGCAGGTCAATCTGATCCAGTGTGCCGTCAATGCACGCCTGAAAAACTTCTACCAGGTCTGTTTTCATCCTGGGCAGCACAACCTGGGTTTCCGGATCCCCAAAACGTGCATTGTATTCCAGGACTTTCGGCCCATCCTCCGTCAGCATCAGCCCGAAGAAAATGATTCCTTTGAAGGTTCTGCCTTCTGCTGCCATGGCATCTACCGTGGCTTGATAAATATATTTTTTACAGAACGCATCCACTTCAGGAGTATAGAACGGGCTGGGTGAAAACGTACCCATTCCACCGGTATTTAAACCGGTATCACCATCTCCTGCGCGTTTGTGGTCCTGTGCGGAGGTCATAATCTTGATGGTCTTTCCATCTACAAAAGACAGAACAGAAACCTCACGGCCGGTCATAAATTCTTCCACTACCATCTGATTTCCGGCAGTTCCGAATTTCTTATCCTCCATGATTTCTTTTACGCCTGCTTTTGCTTCTTCCAGGTTCTGGCAGATCAGCACACCTTTTCCCAGTGCCAGGCCGTCAGCCTTTAACACGATGGGCATTTTCGCTGTCTCCAGATAAGCCAGTGCTTTTTTCGGATCGTCAAAGGTCTCATAGGCAGCGGTGGGAATGTGGTATTTCTTCATCAATTCCTTGGAAAATGCCTTGGAACCTTCCAGAATGGCTGCATTTTTTCTCGGTCCAAAAACCCGCAGTCCTTCTGCCTCAAAGGCATCCACAATTCCGCCTACCAAAGGATCGTCCATGCCGATCACAGTCAGGTCAATTTCTTTTTCTTTTGCAAACGCCACAAGCTTATCAAACTCCATGGCTCCAATATTCACACACTGGGCATACTCTGCAATGCCGGCGTTTCCCGGTGCACAGTACAGTTTTTCCGTAAGGGGGCTCTGTGCCAGCTTCCATGCAATGGCATGTTCTCTTCCGCCGCTTCCCACAATCAGAATCTTCATCTGTTTGCTGCTCCTTTCTTGTGCTTCACTAGTACAGCGTACAAAAATTAACTGGACCAATCACGCAGAATAAATTTTCATTCTGCAAAGAAGAAAAACGCAGGCGCAGCGGGCTGCGTCAGGTTTTTCTGATGCCGCAGATGGAAATTGAGGCAGGTTATTGGTACAGTTATTTGCAGTACTAATCCTTAATGTGTACGATGTGGTCAATCACCTGTACTTTTCCATTGGCAATCAGGTCAATGGCTCTTGGCAGGATCTTCCACTCTGCTTCTTCCATGACACGCTGCTGAAGGATCTTGGGCGTGTCGCCTTCTTTAACTTCCACTGCTTTCTGTAAGATAATGGGGCCGGTATCAGTGCCTTCATCTACAAAATGCACGGTAGCTCCGGTGACTTTTACGCCTCTTGCCAGAACTCCTTCATGCACTTTCAGTCCATAATAGCCGGTTCCGCAAAAAGACGGAATCAGTGCCGGATGGATGTTGATGATCCGGTTCGGGTAAGCTTTTACCATGATTTCCGGAATCACCACCAGGCAGCCTGCAAGAACCACAAGGTCCACACCGTAGGACTGAATCTTGGCAAGAAGTGCCTGATTGAAGTTCTCTCTGTCTGGAAAGTTCTTCGGGGAAATGCACACAGCCTCAATGCCGTGGTTCTTTGCCCGCTCCAGAGCATAAGCATTTGGATTGTTGCTGATAACCACCGAAATCTGGGCATTGGTGATGGTGCCTGCATCCATGGCATCCATCACTGCCTGTAAGTTTGTCCCGCCACCGGAAACTAACACTGCCAGTTTCAGCATACTTCTGCTCCTTTTTCTCCTGCCTCAACCTGGCCGATCACATAAGGAGTCTCGCCTGCTGCACGGGCTGCCTCCATGGTCTTCTCCACGTCTGCCGGGTCTACTGCCAGCACAAGGCCGATTCCCATGTTAAAGGTATTGTACATAATTTTTTCTTCGATGTCGCCTTCTTTTTCCAGCATACGGAAGATCGGCGGTACCGGATAGCTGTCTTTTTTGATCACTGCTTTGACACCGTCCGGAAGCATACGCGGAACGTTCTCATAGAATCCGCCACCGGTGATGTGGCTGCAGCCTTTCACGCGCACGCCTGCTTCTTTGATGGAACGCATGGTCTTTACATAAATCTTGGTGGGTGCAATCAGTGCCTCTCCAAGGGTCTTTCCAAGCTCTTCATGGTAAGTATTCAAAGTCTCTTTATCCATCTTGAAGACGCTTCTTACCAGAGAAAATCCATTGCTGTGAACGCCTGAGGAAGCAATACCTACCAGGGTATCGCCCGGCTTGATATCTTTTCCGGTGATCAGGTCTTTCTGGTCAACCACGCCTACAGCAAATCCAGCCAGATCATACTCATCTTCCGGATAGAAGCCCGGCATCTCTGCGGTCTCTCCACCGATCAGTGCTGCACTTGACTGTGCGCATCCTTCTGCCACACCACTTACGATGGTGGCAATCTTCTCCGGATAGTTCTTTCCACAGGCAATGTAGTCCAGGAAAAACAGTGGTTCACCGCCTGCACATGCAATGTCATTGACACACATAGCAACACAGTCAATGCCCACGGTATCATGCTTGTCCAGAATAAAAGCCAATTTCAGTTTGGTTCCCACACCGTCTGTGCCGGATACCAGAGTCGGATGTTCCATATTTTTAAAGCTGTCCATGGAAAATGCTCCGGAAAATCCACCGATATTTGTCAGTACCTCAGAACGCATGGTTTTCTTGATGTGTTCTTTCATAAGTTCTACAGATTTGTATCCTGCTTCGATATCTACACCTGCTTTTTTGTAATCCATGACTCTTCCTCCAACCGTCTTTTCTTTGATCGTTTTCTTTTATTATTTTTTAAGGTATTCCTTATAACCTACTTCTGCCAGCTTTTCTGCCTTTGCCTCCACCTGGCTTTTCAGCTCAGCGGAATAATCCTTCAGACGCTGCAGAAGCTCTGGGTCTGAAGTAGCCAGAATCTTGGCTGCAAGAAGTCCTGCGTTTGCTCCGCCGTTGATGGCGACTGTCGCTACCGGAATGCCGGAGGGCATCTGTACAATGGAGTACAGGGAATCGCGTCCGCCCAGTGAAGTGGTATGCATGGGAATGCCGATAACTGGCATCGGGAAAATCGCTGCGCACATTCCCGGAAGATGTGCTGCCATGCCTGCTCCTGCAATGATCACTTTCCATCCCTTTGACTCTGCAGATTTCGCATACTCAAAGAAAACATCCGGCTCCCGGTGGGCTGAGATAATGGTCATCTCATATTCAACGCCCAGTTTTTCCAGAATGTCCGCAGCTTTCGCCATCACGGGCATGTCTGAATCGCTGCCCATTACAATTCCTACCTTTGTCATGATCGATGGATCTCCTTTTCTTTTTTGCTTCCATGTTACATTTATGGCGCTTTTTGGCGCTTCTTTGTTTCTAGTCTTTTATTATACTAAGGATGCGCACACTTGTCAAACCACACCCTGCATTTTTTCATTGTGCAGAATGCACAGAAAATCCGCTTGACTCTTTTTCTTTCTTGACCTTTCTGCTTTCTCATAATATAATAATTTAGTACGCAAAACAGGAGGTGAGAGTATGGCAGGCAGTAAACAACCCCTCAGCAACCGGGAACTGGACATCATGAATACTTTTTGGGACGCCGGAAAGCCCCTGATCGCGTCCGAAGTTGTCCAGATCAACCCAGCACTGAGTATCAATACCGTGCAGGCAACGCTGAAAAAGCTGATGAACAAATCTTATATTAAAATCGCGGACATTGTGTACAGTGGTACCGTTTTGACCCGTTCTTATGAGACTTTGGTGGATCGCGATACCTATATGGCTAGTCTTGTAAAGTCCAACCAGGTATCTCTTCCCGGTCTGATGAAGCAGCTGATTGAGCAGGAAACCGATCCAGAGGTATTGGATTCCCTCATTTCGCTTATCCATGACAGACAGGAAGCACTGAAACAGGCTTAGGCGTTTAAAGGCCGCCGGAATTTTCCGGCGGCCCTTTTTTACGCATCTTTTTCCAGAGGCTTGTTCAGTTCTTCTGTGCCAGGCAGCACAAAGCGTCCATTTTCAATAATGGAAACCTGGCTTCCGTCTTCTCTTATCAGGCGGATGTGCCCCAGCTCTTTATAGGGAATGGTAATGTCCGTATGGCATCCAAAGTATGCCTTTGCCGGATCTTCTTTTCGAAGAAGGGAAATCTCATTGTCTCTGGCAACGATTTCTTTGCCGTTTGGATTGTACAGCGGTGTATCTTCCTCCCAGCTGTAGCAGGTATCTCCCACTGCAAAATGAGGACCCATTTTTTCTGCAATCAGAATGGGCATTTTCTCTCCAATGCCGTATTTCTCCACTACCGCATAGGCCGTAGTGTTGGTGCCGATGGCAAATTCTCCCATGGGCAGGGTTTCATGGTGAAACAGAATATTTTCCTTAATATAATCTTTGTTTTTGGATTCTTCTGCAAAGTTGGTGCAGGAATAGTCTGCAATCTTTCCGTCTTCAAAGCGCAGCTTCAGATTTTCGTAATTCAGTTCTCCCAGGTAAACTGAGGAAACATGAAGTACACCATTGGTGCCGGAAAGTACCGGAGATGTAAACACTTCTCCCACCGGAATGTTCACATCTGCCACACAGTTTTCAAAGATGGTCTCTCTTGCCGGATCCGAAAGCTTCCAAAGCTGTACAGTCAGATCTGTTTCATTTCCGTTCATTCCCTGAATGTGCACCGCGCGTCCAGTATCCAGCGCGTCGATGATCTTCTGCTGGATAGTCTGGTACAGATGGTAGTCCAAAGTGTTGATCCGGACGGTCTCATCGAAAATCTCCGGAAAATCCGGTCCGATATCCGGCACTGGAAATGCAATGATGGTAAAACTGCGCTCTTCCGGAAGAATGTATTTTTTCACCACCTGGGAGGCTTCCCTGTCATACTCTACGGCAAGCTTCTGCTGTTTTTCCCCAAGACGGAAGGACTCTTCTTTTACTGCCGGAGCAAAGGGCTTTTCTCCGAAAATCTCTACCACTGCAGGACCTGCATGAACGCCTGCCAGCTCCTTGTAAGTTTCATAGGCTGTCTTTAAGACTCCCAGTTTCCGCTGAATAAAGGGCTTGTCTAAGTACAGCGCCTCATCTGCCTTGTGGTCGTAATCGTACTGTTTGTTGGGATTGCCGCCATAATATCCGTTTTTGATGGTCTGGCGCTTGTTGATGCAGGAAACCGCTGCGCGGTAAAGCACCGGACGCAGGCCCATTTCTGCAAAGTTTTCAATGGCTTTGCGGATCATCCGCTCAAATCCCAGTGTGTAGCGGATGTTTACGGTTTTCTTTTTCTTCAGATCTTTTCCGGCATTTTCAAAACCAATCCGATATCCTTCGGTGTAGGTTTGGGCCATCAGATCAATGGTTTCCTGGGGAAGGCTGTTCATGTGTCTTGCCATAGCCAGCTCGTTTTCGGAAACGTACTCTCCGTACTTGTACAAATACCGAAGATCGTTTAAATCTTCTTTGCAGATAATTCTGGCTGCAAAATCCAGATCCGGGTCCACAATCTCCCGCACCCGGCTGGTAACCGTCAAATCGCTGTTGTCGCTGAAAAACCAGTACAGAATCTGCTGCAGCTGCCGGTAGGATGGATGTACCTCCTGCTCAAAGACATTGTAAATCTCAATAAACACTTCTTCTAAGATGGTTCGATCTTCCAGCCGCTGTTCGTATGCATACACAATGCTGCCACGCAGCTCTGCGTAAAGGGCACTTAACAGCTTTCCCGTCTCTTCTCCCAGCTTTTTCGCTGCATAGGCTGGATTCGCATAGCTGGTCTCATAATTTTCCGGAAGGATGTCCTCATACAGTGCGTGGTTCCATTTCTGCCACTCTTCCAATGTATAAGTTTCCCCTTTTCCTTCTTCCAGTTCTGCAGCCGCCTGCTCAATCAGCATGAGGAACTTGGCCGTCTTTTGGAAATACTCTGCTGCTTCCTCACCGATATCAGTTTCCCTGGCAATTTCACTGATCCGCTCACAGGCCAGGCGATGCCGTTCTTTTAAAAGTTCTTCTGTTTCCTGTGTCATACTGCACCCCTTTTTCTAGTATTCTTTTTCGATCTCCATCTGCCATAGAAAGCAGGCATTTTCAGCCTGCTTTCTTTCATTCTTAAGAGATTCCCAGCAATATAATAAAAATCCAGATTACAAAAACCACCGCATTTAAGATCGAACCTGCTTTGGAAAAGCTGTGGCGCACATGCTTTTCCCGAAAGCTTCCAAGGCCCACAATCATCCCTGAAAGAGACATGACGGCAGAAGTAAATCCGAAAGCTCCTATGTACATTCCGGCATTTCCTTTCTGCCAGCAGGCAATCCCGGCCATTGCAGCCAGAATAATCAATGCCAGCACTCCCAGCACCACGGAGGTGATCCCGCTTTTTGCCTGGCGGTTTTCCGAAAACGTGTAAGTTTTCTTTTTAGCCATAGTGCTTTCTCCTCATTTTGTCGCACACTGCAAAGACTAGGTAGCCTAAAAATCCTCCCAGTGTGTTCAGAATCATATCGTCTACATCAAAGCTTCCTACCCGCAGCATCAGCTGAAAACATTCAATCAAAAAACTGAATTCCAGACTCAGCATGGTGATCTGGAAGGCTCCTCTTGCAGGCCTGCTAAGTACCGGCAAAATAGCTCCAAAGGGCATAAATGCCATTACATTTCCTGCCAGATTCAGCACCACCGCCAGCATTCCAAGGCTTTCCCGGTTGTTCCAGAACCGCAGGATTTCCTTAAAAGGCTTCAGATTGTAGCTATAAGTTCTCCCTGCTGCTGCCCTTCCAAGCTCCTCTGAAAAAAACAGAAAATACACCAGTGCCATCAGATAGAGGAGGAACAGAAAAAATCCTCCCGCCTTGATCCGTCGTTTTGTTTTGTCTTTCATCATCCAATCAGATCAGCACATGTTTTTTGGTCTTCAGGAGTTTCGCTCCATAGACGATCAGCAGCACACTGCTGGAAATCGCTGCTGCTGCCATCACAATTCCGGTCACAATGCTCACAACGCCTGCATGCTCCATTATCTTATAGATCTTTTCGTTCATGGCCTCTTCTCCTTTTCCCGCTTATTCTGCTCCATACTGCTCATAATATGCATCAATGGCTGCTTTGATCTTGTCATCGATGATGATTTTTCCTTTGTACTCCTTATTATATAAGTGCTCTACCACTTCTGCCATGGTGACAATGGCAGCAGTCTCCAGTCCGTAGGTCTCTGAGATCTCTTTTAATGCACTCTTGGTGCCTTTTCCTCTTTCCATACGGTCTACAGAAACCACCAGTCCCAGAGGCTTCACATTTCCCTGTGCCTTAATGATGGGCAGAGTCTCCTGAATGGAAGTGCCTGCAGTGGTCACGTCTTCAATAATCACAACCCGGTCGCCGTCTCCAATGGGGCTTCCAAGAAGAATTCCCTTGTCTCCGTGATCTTTCACTTCTTTCCGGTTTGAGCAGTAACGGATGTCTTTTCCGTAAGCTTCGCTGATGGCCATCGTAGCAGCTACGGTCAGAGGAATACCCTTGTAGGCCGGTCCAAACAGCACGTCAAAATCCAATCCGAATTTGTCATGGATGGCTCTTGCATAATATCCGCCCAGTCTGCGCAGCTGGGCACCGGTTCTGTAAAATCCGGTATTTACAAAAAATGGTGTCTTTCTTCCACTCTTGGTTACAAAATCGCCGAATTTCAGCACCTGACAGTCTACCATAAATTCAATAAATTCCTGTTTGTATTGTTCCATTTTCATGAACCTCCTATGTCCAGGACCTGTGTCCGATTCTTTTCACATTAAGAGAGTACCATAAAATCCCGGATTCGTAAAGTAAAAAGGCAGAGCTATTCTGCTCTGCCTCTCCAATCCTGATCTGTTTTACAGTACCAGGAACGGCTTCACTCTTTTAACAGCGTCTGCCGCCTGGATTTTCTGGTCTTCATAATCCACATCCAGCAGCTGATACCGATCATTTCCCATGTGCAGTTCTTTCATATAAGTAAGCTGGCGCAGGCCGTGGCTGGATTCCATCCGCTCCATCAGATCTTTGTGGTCTTTCTCTTCCAATACGTATACCAGGTCTACAGATGCCTGGTCTGCTGACAAAATATCCGTGGATGCCACAATACTGATGTTTCATTAGGTACCGCATAAACCTTAAACCTGAGATGAAGTCAATACACTAAAATGGATTTTTGCTGCCTGGATTTTCTTTTACAGCTCCGATGAGGCTTCGGATATCTTCCACATGATAACGATCCATGTACTCCTCAATTCCCTGTACCACTTTCACAGTAGTTTCCGGATCTACAAAGTTGGCTGTTCCCACAGAAACTGCAGTGGCTCCTGCCAGGATAAACTCCAAAGCATCCTCTGCATTCTGAATGCCGCCCATTCCGATAATGGGAATCTTTACCGCATTGGCTGCCTGATAGACCATCCGCACAGCCACCGGCTTCACAGCAGGACCGGACAAGCCTCCTGTTTTGTTTGCCAGAACAAACATCTGACGGTGAATATCAATCTTCATACCAGTCAGCGTATTGATCATGGACAGAGCATCTGCTCCACCTGCCTCAGCCGCTTTGGCCGTTTCTGTAATATCTGTGACATTGGGGCTTAACTTCATGATCACCGGCTGTTTTGCCACTTTTTTCACTGCAGCCGTAATCTCTTCTACGGATTTGGGATTTTGTCCAAAGGCAATGCCGCCTTCTTTGACATTGGGGCAGGAAATGTTGATCTCCAGCAGATCTACCGGCTCTTCACCCAGTTTTTCCACCACTTCGCAGTAATCTTCTCTGCTTCTTCCACAGACATTCACCACAATCTTGGTATCAAACTGTCTGAGGAAGGGAATGTCCCGTTTCCGGAAAACTTCGATACCGGGATTCTGCAGGCCAATGGCATTTAACATGCCTCCGTAAACTTCTGCCACTCTTGGAGTGGGATTTCCAGGCCATGGCACATTGGCCACTCCTTTGGTCACCACTGCCCCCAGGCGGTTTAAGTCTACAAACTCACTGTATTCCGCTCCAGACCCAAAGGTGCCTGATGCAGTCATCACCGGATTATTCAGTTCCACTCCTGCGATGGTTACTTTCAGATTTTTCATAATACCACCTCCGTGGATAAGAATACCGGTCCGTCCTTGCAGACACGCTTGTTGTGTACCTTGGAATGGTCGTCAATTTCTTTGGAATGGCAGACACATCCAAGACATGCTCCCACACCGCAGGCCATCCGCTCTTCTAAGGAAAGCCAGCACTCAATGCCCTCTTCTTCTGCATAGGCTTTCAGTGCCCGCAGCATAGGTGTCGGGCCGCAGGCAAAGATTACATCTGCTTTTAATCCATGGGCTTTGATGGCATCCAGGACATTTCCTTTGGTTCCCATGCTGCCGTCCTCTGTGGCAATGTAAACATCTGCGTAATTGGACAGTTCTTCATCCAGGAAACGTTCATCCCGGTAGCCAAGAACGGCCATTTTGTTTCCTTTCAGCTGTTTGGAAAGCTCTAACATGGGCGGAATGCCAATGCCTCCGCCAATCAGAAATGCTGTTTTTCCTTCTGGGCACCGTTCCAGGGGAAATCCATTCCCAAGAGGGCCTAAAACCTGAAACACATCGCCAGCTTTTGCTTTTGCAAATTCTCCAGTGCCTTTTCCGGCAACCCGGTAAACCAGCCGGAGGCTCTTTTTATCTTCCCCGATCTCACAGATGCTGATGGGGCGAGGCAGCAGTCTGCTTCCGTCTGTGCAGTAAACCGATACAAACTGGCCTGATCTGGCAGCTCCTGCGATCTTCTCTGTTTTCAACCACATGCTGTAAATGCCGGTTCCGATGCACTCCTGCTTCATAACCTGGGCATTTTCTTTAAATTTTTCTGCCATTTTTCTGCTCCTTACCGGTTTTCCAATGCCTGTGCAATGTCTTTTACCATATCTTCCACAGCTGCTCTGGATGCTTCTGCGAAATGCTCCGCACCAAATTTTGCATATTTTTCCTGCTTGTAAGCTGCAATGATGCCTCTGGAAGAGTTGACAATGGCTCCCAGTCCGTCTTCATTGAAGAAGTGAACCAGATCTGCGCCTTTTCCGCCCTGTGCGCCGTAGCCCGGAACCAGAATATAGGCTTTCGGCATAATTTTACGCAGCACTTTTCCCATTTCCGGATAGGTGGCACCGACCACAGCACCTACATAGCTGTAGGAATCTCCCATGCATTCTTCGCCCCACTGGGCAACCTTTTCTCCTACCAGCTCATACAGAGGTCTGCCATTTATCAGCTGATCCTGGAACTCGCCGCTGGAGGGGTTGGAAGTTTTTACCAGAATAAACAGGCCTTTTTTCTCCTGCCTGCATACTTCAATAAACGGCTTCACACCATCAGAACCCAGGTACGGATTGACCGTAGCAAAATCCTCATCAAAGGGAGCATACGATTTACTTCCAATCTGGATGTGGCCTAAATGTGCAGTGGCATAGGCTGCGGAGGTGGAGCCGATGTCTCCTCGTTTTACGTCACCAATGACTACCAGTCCTTTTTCTTTGCAATAGGAAACGGTCTTCTGGAAGGCTTCCAGTCCCGGAATGCCAAACTGCTCGTACATGGCAATCTGGGGCTTTACAGCCGGGATCAGATCCCAAGTATTGTCAATGATCTCTTTATTATACTGCCAGATGGCTTCCCCTGCAGCCTGAAGCGTCTCCCCGTGCTCTTCCACCGCTTTTTTTACGATGTGCTCCGGGATGTAGTTTAACATAGGATCCAGTCCTACGACGATGGGTGCATGGGTTTTCTGGATGTTTGCAATTAATTTCTGAATCATGGCTGCTCCTCTTTTGCTTTCTGCGTTTTAGTTTTCCTGTGTCTTTGGGCGGTATGCTTCCCTGCTGCTTTCCAGATAGGCAATCTTTCCGTCACAGATGGTGGCCCTTACCAGACCTTTTACTTTCTTTCCATTAAAGGGGGTATTTTTTCCCTTGGAGAAGAAGGTTCTAGTGTCAATCACATACTCCGCATCCGGATCAATGATGGTAATGTCCGCCGGCTTTCCTTCTGCCAAGGAACCTTTGTCGATTCCCAGCACTTTTGCCGGGTTGTAGCTCATCTTCTCTGCCATCTGCATGGGGGTAAGAATCCCCGGCTCCACCAGTTCAGTAATAGTCAGTGCCACAGAGGTCTCCAGCCCCACAATGCCAAAGGGCGCTTTTTCCATGGACTGTGCTTTTTCCTGGGCGCTGTGGGGCGCATGGTCTGTAGAAATCACATCCATGATGTTGTCTTTTAATCCCTGGCGCAGTGCTTCCACATCTGCTCTGGTCCGAAGGGGCGGATTCATTTTATAGTTGGTATCCGGTCCGGAAATGTCTTCTGTGGAAAGGGTGAAATGATGAGGGCATACCTCTGCCGTCACCGGAAGTCCTTCTTTTTTGGCTTCTGCTACCATGCGCACGCTGTCTGCGGTAGAGCAATGGCATAGATGGAGTCTGGCTCCGGTTTCTTTGGCCAGCATAATATCTCTGGCAGTAATCACGTCTTCTACGGCATTGCTGATGCCTTTTAATCCCAGCTTTTCCATAGCAGGATCTGCATTCACCACGCCGCCCTCTACCAGGTTGATGTCTTCACAGTGGGCCAGCACCGGGATGCCGCATTGGGCTGCGATCTTCATGGCTTTTCGGTACAGGCCGGAATTCATCACAGACTTTCCATCTTCGCTGATAGCCGGGGCACCGGCTGCAGCCATCTTTTCAACGTCTGCCAGTTCTTCTCCTTTCTGGCCTTTGGTCACAGCTCCTGCCTGCAGGACGTGTACCAATGTGCAGGACTTTGCCTTGTTGTGTACATAGGATACTTTGTGTTCATCATCCACAACCGGCTTGGTGTTTGGCATCGCTACGATGGTGGTAATGCCTCCATGTGCGGCTGCGGCTGCTCCGGTCTCTACGGTCTCTTTGTGGGTCAGACCGGGATCTCTTAAATGAACATGAAGGTCAATCAGCCCCGGCATTACCCAGCAGCCCTCTGCTTCCAGTACCTGGTCTGCCGGCTCTTCTATTTCGGGAGCAACCTTTCGAATGACTCCGTCTTCTGTCAGAACATCGTAAATCCCGTCTTTTCTGGTATCCGGGTCCAGCACCCGGCCATGCTTGATCAAAATTTTCATTCCTTTTCCTCTCTTTTCCAGGGATTGCTGTGTGTTATTGTAACATACGTGCCTTTTTAGCGCAACCTTTCTTCAGGAGCTTCCGTTCTTCTTTTTCTTTTAATTTCTGTTTTTTCCGATACCATTTCAGCTGGTCTTTTGTCCAGGAACCCGCCGTATACAGCAGCATCCCGCTGCACACTAATGCCTGAACCGCCAAAATCAGCCGGTCCTGTTTTTCCTGTGTCATTTGAATTTTCAAGCTCTTTCTCCTCCTTTGGGATGATCCAATCTGGCTGTTTTCATTATACCACCTCTCTTCTTCCTTGGAAAGGGTGCAGGAAAGTTGGCTTTACAGGTTTTCTTTTTAATGCTATGATATTTTGGAACGATCTTATAATGAGAGGAAGCTTTTTTGACTGATGAAGACCATGTGGGGTGAAAAGCCCTATCATTCTTACGATTATGAACTGCGCAAAAGATATGGGGAAAAGATTTACAAGGTTTCTTTAAACGGCGGCATGACCTGTCCCAACCGGGACGGCACCCTTGGCAGCCGGGGCTGTATTTTCTGCAGTGCAGGGGGATCTGGAGATTTTGCTGGAAATCCCCGCGTCTCCATTACCACCCAGATTGAGGAGCAGAAGGCTTTGGTGGCATCCAAGTTTCCGGCCAGACGTTTTATCGCTTATTTTCAGGCTTATACCAATACCTACGCCCCTTTGGAACGGCTGGAGGCTCTGTTTACGGAAGCCATCCGCCACCCGGACATTGCAGGCCTTTCCATCGGCACCCGTCCGGACTGCCTGCCCCCGGAAACAGTTTCCCTGCTCTCCAGGCTCAACCTGGAAAAACCGGTTTCTGTGGAACTGGGGCTGCAGACCATCCACGATTCCACAGCCGCTTTTATCCGCCGGGGCTATGAACTTTCCTGCTTTGAGGATGCCTGTGCAAGGCTCCGCGCAGCAGGACTGGAAATTGTCGTCCATACGATTCTTGGACTTCCCGGAGAAACCACCCAGATGATGCTGGATACTATCCACTATCTGAACCGTGCTCCCATCCAGGGCATCAAACTGCAGCTTCTTCACGTGCTGCGGGGTACGGATCTGGCTGCCTGGTACGAAAATCCCGGCTTTCCGGTCTTTACCCAGGATGCCTATGTGGATCTTGTGATTACCTGCTTAGAACATCTTTCCCCGGACATTACCATCCACCGGCTTACCGGTGACGGACCCAAAGATCTGCTCATCGCCCCTTTGTGGAGCTTGAACAAACGGTCTGTACTCAATCAGATCCACCAGGAATTAAAACGCCGTGGCACCTGGCAGGGGCGGCTCTATCATGAAGGAGGAATTTCTTATGGCTGAACCATTGACACTTTATAAACTGATCGTGCTCTATATGCTGGAAAAAGTGAATTTTCCCCTGACCAACGGCCAGATTTCCGCATTTATCCTGGACCAGGGATACACCACCTATTTTAATCTCCAGCAGGCCATCAATGAACTGCTGGAATCAGACCTGATCCAGTGTGAAACTATCCGGAATCATTCTCAGTACCGCATCACCCCTTCGGGTTCCGGCACCCTGGAATATTTTCAGAATAAGATTTCCGCTGCCATCCGTCAGGACATTGATGATTATCTGAAAGACCATCAGCTGGAGCTGCGCAATGAAGTCGCTGTTACTGCAGAATATTTTAAAAATACAGCAGGGGAATATTCCGTCCACTGTGTTGTCAAAGAACACAAAAGTGAGCTGATCGACCTGACTGTCACAGCCCCTGACCGCAGGCAGGCCGCGGCCATGTGCGACCACTGGCGTGAAAAATGCCAGAAAATTTATCAGACCATTATGGAAGAGCTTCAATAATCCAAATTGGTTCACTGGATCAATTTGGATATGCTTGGTCAAAAAAATGGGGGAGTATCTGATTCCGGTTCCAGATACTCCCTCTTCTTCTGTGAAGATGTCTCCCCAGCCGTTTCCGATACGTCCGCCATCCTCACAGTGTTTTCCACTCCGCCAAAACCCCTGCCTGTTCTTTTCCAGGAAAATCCGAAAGCACTCCTTTGTTCGCGCAACAATGGTCTTTTTTGCTGACGGTACGCAGCTTTTCCCTTTGGAACTGTGATTTTCTGCTGACGGTACAGCCCGTACCGTAAAAAGGCAGAATGTTTTTTGAGAAGGATGCAGAAAATCTTTTCGCAGTGATTTTTACTTTTTTATTAAGTATGCATTGTGGTATTTTTACGTTTCAAGTTTTGTTATTTACATTCCTCCTTTCCGATGTTAAAATCATACTATGTTTCTTCATGCTTTTGTAATTTTTGTCATGAGCGTACCGTTTTCTGTCTCAGGCGTTGCGCCCATCAGGAGGTTTGTATGTTTGTTTCTCTTCTTTATAGCATTCTTCACGGATTTCTATTCAGCTACGGGGTTCTGGCCCTGCAGACGGTTCCTTTGGAAAAGAAAAAACAGCTGGTTCTGTTCTTTTCTTCTTCCCTTTACCTGTTTCTTACGGATCTTTTCCTGATATCCCCCTCCTGCACCCTTCTGGTGTACGGACTGATCTTCGCTGCATTTTCGGCACGTCCTGTTTCTCAGGTTCTCGCCTCCTCTATGGCAGGCATTTTCCTGGTTTCCTGCATTTACCAGTGCGGTTTCTTCCTTTTTGATCTTTTCCCGGTTTCCGGCATTTGGGAGCTGCTTGCGGATCTTGGGTGTGCTTTGGTTTCTTTGCTTCTTTTGTGCAGGTTTGGCCGGTATCTGCGGTCCATATCCGCTCCATCTGGAATTTTCCTTCCGGCTCCTTTGTGCCGCCTGCTGTTTTGCTGGTTTGTCCTGGGGGAAGTGCTGCTGTATGCGCCGGCGTTTTGGGTTCCCTGTCTGCTGATTTTGCTGACTGCAGTTTCTTTTCTGCTGTTTGGGCGCCTTTTAAAGCTCCAGTATCAGCTGCTAAAACGGGAAGAGGAGACCCGCTCTCTTCAGACCCTTACCTGCTATACGGAAAATCTGGAGCAGACCAATCTCCAGCTTCGGAAGTTTAAACATGACTATGCCAACATTCTTTCTACTCTTTCCGGTTACATTGAACAGGGCAATCTTCTTGGCCTGAAAGCCTACTTTGAAGAACAGATCCAGCCTATGAGCAGCCAGATGCAGCTGACTTCTTTTGATGCTTCCGCACTTTCTGCCGTTCAGATTCCGGAAGTAAAAAGCCTTCTCATCACCAAGGTGCTTTCGGAAAAGGCTCGTTCTTTAAAGGTAAAGCTTCAAATCGCCTCTCCCATTTCCTGGATGGTCATGGACACCGGTGATTTCTGCAGAATCCTTGGAATTTATCTGGACAACGCCATTGAGGGCGCTGCCCTTTCTGAAAAAAAGGAGCTGGAAATCAGCCTGGATGACAGCCATGAGGGACATTCTCTGGTGATTTTAAATTCCTGCGATGATACTGCCCTTCCCATGGACAAGCTGGACCGCACCGATTTTTCCACCAAGGGAGAGGGCCACGGCATGGGACTGGCCACCGTCTCCGAAATTTTGAAGAAACATCCTTACGTTTACCGCCGTACCCTGTGCAAAGACGG
Source organism: uncultured bacterium (assembly GCA_905214955.1). Lineage (GTDB taxonomy): Bacteria > Bacillota > Clostridia > Lachnospirales > Lachnospiraceae > Limivivens. The sequence goes on along the minus strand of CAJMON010000017.1, from coordinate 10,338 downwards.
ATACTTTATTCAGCAGTTAGATAACTTTTGACACCAATCCAGCGCGTCAGTTAATCAGAAGAACAGCCGCTGCAGATTTATCTGCACACGACTGAGATTCTGCTTATGGACGGGCGGGACGCCCATAAAGCAACATCCGTCAGGCTGAAGCCTGACGCGGCTATACTTTTCAAAACAGGGAGATTCTTATGTTAAAACTTTTTTTCTGCGACGACAATGCCCAGCAGCTGGCTCTCTTTTCGGACTTCGGCAAAAAAGCCATTTTGCTGAAAGAGGAATGGGACATTTCTTTTGGGAATGCCTGTTCCTCTCCAGAACTTCTTCTGCGGCAGCTGCCTGCTTCCGGCGATACCGGTCTTTATTTTCTGGACATTGATTTTCAAAATGGTATGAATGGATTTGAGCTGGCAAAGAAAATACGGGATGTGGATCCAAGAGCCTTTCTGGTCTTCATCACCTCCCACGCCGATCTGGCACCCCTTACTTTCCGCTACCGCTTGGAAGCCATGGACTTTATCTACAAAGACCAGCCTTCTGCCATCCGTCAGCGAATTGTGGAGTGCATCCAGGATGCTTACCTGCGCTACGAAACGTTCTGCGGACATTCCGACGAATTTCTCACCCTGAAACGAGCTGGCGGCACTGAAAACATCCGCATTGCTGACATCATCTGCATCCGGGCTTCCGAAATTCCCCATCAGGTGGAAATCTGCCTGCCAGGAGAAATCACCTGCTACTATGCCACCTTAGATTCCCTGGAAAAAGAACTGGGCGAAAACTTTGCCAGATGCCACCGCTCCTGCCTGGTCAACCGCAGACAGGTAGTTTCTGTGAATAAAAAAAAGCGTGAGCTGCTAATGGCAGACCACACCGTTCTCCAGTGCTCCTACCGCAGCCTCCGCTTTTTTGCTTGATTTTTCTTTTTATTCATGCAGCCAGTCCAGATATTCCTGGATCTTTTTTTCATATCCATTTCCACTGGGACGGTAAAATTTCCGGTCCTTTAATTCTTCAGGAAGATAGCGCTGTTTGGAAAAATGTTTCGGGAAATCATGCGCATATTCATAGCCAATGCCATGTCCCAGTTTCCCGGCTCCAGGATAATGGGCATCCTGCAGATAGGGCGGAATGGTGGCTTTCCCGGATTTCACCGCTTCTGTGGCTTCAAAAATCGCATTGGTGGCAGAATTGCTTTTGGGTGCACAGGCCACATACAGTGCTGCCTGGGAGAGAATCAGCTGAGACTCCGGCATTCCAATGCGCTCCACTGCCTGAGCCGCAGCCACCGCCACCTGGAGTGCCTGGGGATCTGCATTTCCCACATCTTCGGATGCACAGATCATGATTCTTCTGGCAATAAACGTCACGCTCTCTCCTGCATACAGCATCCTGGCCAGATAATACACCGCCGCATCCGGGTCCGATCCCCGCATACTCTTAATAAACGCCGAAATCGTGTCGTAATGGTTGTCCCCTGTCTTATCATACCGTACCACCCGCTTCTGGATACACTCCGAAGCCACGTCCAGAGTGATGTGAATTTTCCCGTCTTTCTCAGGTTCTGTGGTCAACACTGCAAGTTCTACCGCATTTAAGGCCGCCCTGGCGTCACCTCCTGCAATGTCCGCCAGAAATTCTTCTGCATCTTCTTCAATCACTGCATGATAAGCTCCCATGCCCCGTTCCACATCGTAGACTGCCCGCTCAATAAGAGTACGGATATCCTCTTTTTCCAAAGGCTTCAATTCAAAAATGATGGATCTGGAAATCAGTGCGCTGTTTACCTCAAAATATGGATTTTCCGTGGTTGCACCAATAAGAATCAACGTCCCATCCTCCACAAACGGCAGAAGATAATCCTGCTGTCCTTTGTTGAAGCGGTGAATCTCATCTACAAACAGAATGGTCCGCCTGCCGTACATTCCCATGGCATTCTTGGCTTTCTGCACCACTTCTTCCATATCTTTTTTTCCGGCAACGGTGGCATTGATCTGGGTAAATTCCGCGCTGGTGGTATTGGCAATCACCTTTGCCAGAGTCGTTTTCCCTGTTCCCGGAGGGCCGTAAAAAATCACGGACCCCAGTTTGTCTGCCTTAATGGCCCGGTACAGCATCTTATCCTTTCCAATGATGTGCTGCTGTCCCACCACTTCTTCCAGCGTTCTCGGGCGCAGCCTGGATGCCAGGGGCGCTTCTTTTTCCATGGCATTGCTTCTCATATAGTCAAACAAATCCATTGTGTTTTACTCCTTTTAGTCCAGAATCATTTCATCTGCCGTCACAAATTCATATCCCTGTGCAGTCAGAATGTCTGCAATCTCCAGGGCAGCTTCCACCGAAGACTCATAACAGTCATGCATCAGGATAATGTCTCCGTCTTTGGTATCCTGAACTCCCCGCTTTACAATTTCCTGGACATTGCAGGTGGTCCAGTCTAAAGTATCCACATCCCACAGCACAGAAAACACATCCATGGCATGTTCCATCTCTTTGTTCCAGGCTCCAAAAGGCGGGCGGATGTATTCCGTATTTTTCCCAGTAATGGCCTTTACCAGACTGTTGGTTTTCTCCAGCTCTTCCTGATCTGCCAGAATGTCCATGGAATCCATTTTCACATGGCTGTAGGTGTGATTTCCGATGAGATGGCCTTCTTCTTCCATCCGCTTTACCAGTTCTTCATTTCCCGGAATGTTGCTTCCAATGAGAAAAAAGGTGGCATGAATTCCTCGCTCCTTCAACCCATCCAAAAGCTTCTCTGTCCACACCGGATGGGGGCCATCATCAAAAGTCAGCGCCACCTTCGGCGCCTCTTCATGAATCTCCGAATCCGTTTCTGCAGCAGACTGCTCTTTTCTTACAGTCCCTTCTACCAGATCACCGGCTTCCCGGACGCCCTCCCGGCCTCCTGCCAAAATGCCAAGAACCAGGTACAGCACCAGAATTCCCGCAGTGCAGACCAGTACCGGCCTTTCCCTATTTTCTTCTCTCATCCGGCAGCCGCCTGTTTTTCCGTCATCTGATTCTATGCACAGCTATTCTTCAAAATACATATAATCCATATAAAATTCATTAAAGGCACTGTCGGTAGACAGCTCCACTTCTGACGCCCGGTCAAGAATCTTGGCGCACCGCTCCGGTGCCGTTTCATCTGTGAGATACCGCACCGCTCCTGCCAGGGAACTGTTTCCCACCGTCACCAGTTTTTTCTCCAGCTCTTTCGGCAAAAGGCCGATGGAAACTGCCTTTTTCTGGTCCATGTGAAAACCGAAGCCCCCTGCCAAATACACCGCATCCACGTCCTCATATCCCGCGCCAAAGCGTTTCAACAGGGTTTCGATGCCTGCCCGCACTGCTGATTTTGCCAGCTGAATCTCCCGCACATCTTTCTGGGTAAAGGTGATGGTCTCTCCTCTTGAATTGGTTCCCAAGGGAAATCCACTCTTAAAGTACGGCTCTTCCAAATGCCCTGTTTCATCCACGTATCCTTCCTTTACCAGTTCTGAGACGGTCTCAATCACACCGGTTCCGCATAAGCCTTCTGGCGGCTTGTTTCCAATGGTTTGTACCTTTGTGGTGCCGTCAGTGAGATCCACATTGCAGATAGCTCCGGCCACACTGCCCATTCCGCAGGAAATGTTTCCGCCTTCAAAAGCAGGCCCTGCCGCCGTAGACGTTACCAGAATCCGGTTCTGGTTTCCCACTGCCATCTCTCCGTTGGTTCCAAGATCCACCAGAAGAGCGGTTGGTTCTTTTTCATCAAAGCCGCAGGAAAGAAGCCCGGATAAAATATCTCCTCCCACATAAGTGGAAATTCCGGGAAGCAGGATCACAGGACACGCTGGCGCTCCTTCCATCTTCCCAAGAATCTCTTCAAAGCTTCCAGTAATGGTGCTGATATTCACCGGAATAAAAGGATAGACTCCCAGATTTTTGCAGGAAAATCCCATGAGAAGATGGCCCATGGTGGTATTTCCCCCGATGGTTATTTTTTTGATCTGCTCCGGCTTTAAATTTCCCATGGAAGTCAGGCTTCTGACTCCTTTTTGCAGGTCCTCCCGGATGCAGCGCTTAAGTTCTTCTTTTTTCCCATCATTTGACGCCTGGATTCTGGAAATCACGTCTGCCCCGTAAGCCCTCTGCCTGTTCACCGCAGAATAGGATTTCAAGATCTTTTTGCTGTCCAGTCCCACCAGAACCATAGCCAGTGTGGTGGTTCCAATATCCACGGCAATGCCATAGCCGCTTTCTGCTGTCATAGGGCTTTCCACTTCTTTGGAAAGCACATCAAAGTTCTCGTCCTGCTGAGCCAGAAGCCGGATCTTGCAGTCCTCCTCTGGAAATGCCAGACAGGATAACCGGATACCGGATGCAAGCTCTTCTTCTGACAGCTTCTGCGCATCCCCCTTTGTCACCGGAAGCGTTCCTTCTGTCACCTGGATTTTGCATTTTCCGCATCTGCCCTTTCCACCGCAGGCAGCACTGACATAAATCCCCTGTTTTGTCAGTGTATCCAGGATGCTCTGTCCTTTTTCTAGGGAAATCTTGGTTTGTTTCCCCGCTTCTTCTACCGTAACCTGTACTGCCATAGTTTCCCCTTCTTTCTGAAATTCCGCCTGTCTTTTTACATCTTGTACCAGCAGATTCCGCCGCCTGCCAGTTCTGTTTCAAAATGATTTCCATTTTCTGTATAAACAGTCGTCTTCTGCGTCTCATAGGTATTGTTTACCACGCAGTATTTTCCATTTTTCGGATAAGCATGAACTTCCACATTGGGGTTGGTGCTGAACCAGGTATGCACCAGATCTTCTCCATGGGAAGCCCACAAAATACTGCGATACAAAAGCCTTGCATTTTCCGGACTGTAGGGCAGGCCGCTGATGTAAACGCCACGGCCTTTTCCTTCTTCATGAATGGCCATCTGCACTTCTTTTTCTCTCTGTACCAGAATGTCCGTGCCTTCCAGGGCATAAATGGATTTTTTCCCTTCCCCGAAATCAATCGCTTCTGTCACATCTTCCAAGATAAAGTGCTCTTTCTTTTCTTCCCAGTTGTACTTGTCGTAATTTAATGTCAGGCCGGTTTCTTTCTCCACACCTAACACCTTTCCAAGCTGGAGATAACGGCCCTGATACTGATGTCCGCCTGGCTCTCCTACACCGATGAAACCGCCGCCTTCATATACAAATTTTTTCACCGCTGTCTGAATATCCGGATCTTCCCACCAAATGCCTCCGGTATGGGCGGTATCTCCGTCTCCGATGTTTAAGAGTACATCCACATCCTTCAGAATTTCCGGATTGTCTTTGATATCCTGGAAACTGATAAAACGCACATCAAAAGGCGCGCCGGACAGAGCCTCGATGATTCCGGCATAGCTGTAATTGGTCTTATAATATAAGGCGTGGTGCACCATATGGCATCCCCAGGATCGCAGTTTTCCCCAGCAGTTTAAGACTGCCACTGTCTTTGCGCAGTAAGGTGTGGTTCCCTTGATGTTTTCATACAGTTCCCGAAATTCCTGGCACACCCGTTTAATATACTCCATAAAATCCGGAAATTCCATGGCCAGCTTCAGATATCCGCCATAGCCGATGCGGTCAATGGGGCTTCGCAGAATGGCTCTTCTGGCAGTCACCCAGTTTTCTTCCGCTTCTTTTACCGGATTTCCTCCCTCATGGAAGGTGTCCGGGAAAAAGTAGGGCAGAAAACGTCCTTCCGTATAACGCACTCCCGGAATATCGCTGATGAGGCGCAGGGTACTTCCATTTCCCACACTGCCTACCACAGCATCCAGGCCAATGCTGGCAAATTCCGGCATGTAGGGTTCCGTTCCAATCCAATGGTCTCCCAAAAACATCATGGCCTCTAAGCCCATCTCATGGGTAATGTCCACCAGCTCTTTTGCAAGGGCTGCCACTTCTCTTCTCTGAAATGCCATAAAATCCTGATATTCCTTGCTGGGAACCCGGTACTGATTGTTGTAATAGCCCTGGTCAATGATAAATTCCGGACGGAACCGGTATCCTGCTTCTTTTTCAAACTGCTCCAGAATATAAGGGCTTACCGATGCAGAATAGCCGTACCAGTCCACATATTTTTCTCTTTTCAGTTCATCAAAAATCAGGGTAAACTGATGGAAAAAGGTGGTGTAGCGGATCACATTCACATAGGGATGATCCTTAATAAACTTCCGCAGACGCTCTTTGGAATGTTCTCTGGTTTTTGGCTGACGCACATCAAATGTCAACTGGTGTTCAAAATCTTTCCAGTCATTGGTGACTGCATTGTACATATGTACCGGATCCCAGATCAGATATGCCAGAAAACTTACCGTATAATCGTGGTAAGCTGCCGGCTTTTCAATGGTTACGATTCCATCTTTGTACGTCCACGCATCCGGCGAAAGCGGCTCTCCGACGGTGCGGTCCATGACTTCCCACCATCTTTTAATGTCATCCCGGTCATTGACCTGCATCAGTTCTGGACTGATCCCTTTTAACAGGGGAATGGAAAGTGCGCCCTCCTCTGCCGTGTAAAATCCCGTCATTACATAGCACTGCTGAATCTCTTCCGGATGAGCCTTTGCCCATGCATTGTCTTTCCGTGTGGTGTAATAAGTGGCATAAATCTTCGCACCGGTATCTGCCAGTTCCGCTGGAAATTCCGTTCCGTCACAATCCCGGATAGCATCTGCCCCCCAAAGCTTCAGCACATTCAGGGTCTGGGGCACCATATCCACATCGGTTGGAATGGTCACTCTTCCTGTTTCGTTTCTGTCCATAGCTGTTTCCTCCTCCATATTTTTCTTTTCAGTCTTCCCGGTTTCCGTAGAAGATCTGTCTTGCCTCTTTTCTCGGTTTTGTGGTCACCACATAAACGGCCACTCCCAAAAGTCCCATGCTGCCAAAGGTATTCAGACTTATCATAAAGAATACCAATCCCACGTATCCAATCACATCCAGCACCACAAAGCGCTTATACGCCGCTTTCTGTGCCTCTGTCAGGTCATCCATTTCGCCGCACAGCTTCGGTTCCAAATAATCCGTAAGGAAGCAGAAAACCACCAGAAATACACCGATGGGCACATAGTAAAATACATCTGCCGCAAAACCTTCCATAGCACACCAGATCATAAATCCAAGCACCACCACAATGAGTACGATGGACGCGGCAAAAATCCCCTTCCTGATCTTTTTCTTTTCTTCCCTGCTTTTTTTCTGTTTCATGTTCTTTTCCACCCCTTTCTTGTCTTTGTGTTATACGCAGGCAAACCACTCCAGGTACCCCAGCACTGCTGCTGCCAGAATGCCTTTTTCCATTGCCCCTGCATGGCGCTGCCCTTCTTTTTCCGCTTCCTGCCATACCTGATAAATCAGGATGCCCATACAGATATACAGAACGAAAAATGTCCGCTGTCTGGACGCATACAAGGATGCAGAAAGTCCCATGATCCACCGGGTGCAGAATCCGCCCAGAAGAATCAGCTGAGAAAGCCAGGTCTTTTCCCGGTTTCCCCAGATCAGATACAGATTTATCAGAAGATTTCCAATAAACCACACGCCCCCGGCCATAGCCAGATACCCCAGGGAATCATCAATGGTATCCACTGCAATGTTTACCTGAAACAGCTGCACAAGCTGTGGGAAACCTCTGGAAAGAATCTGCTGAAACGGTCCAAGCACCAGGCAGATGCCAGCCGGCACCACTGCCAGAACCCGGTAGAGCCGTTCCTGATACTTCTGCCACAAAAATCCCCCGATTACCAGAGACAGTACCAGCGGCACCAGCCACCGATCCCGGAACATCACCCGGAAGGTTTCCTGAAATGCCAGATAGATTTTTTCAATGATATTCAGCGTTCCGTAGTTTGGAAAAAAGAACTTTGTCTCCCGAAGAACCCGCTCTTCATTTGCCGGCCAGGTCATTGCCACAAACAGCTGGTATGCTGATGTGAGGAACAAAAGCACCGGAAATATCAGACATCGTCCCCTCTTTTTCTGCAAAAAAAGTTCATCTGCCAATACCATAACAAACAGGCAGGCAAGCAGCGCGGACAGCTGTTCATGAGCACATCCCAAATACACACAGAACAGATACCAGGGATATTCCCATACCGCCAGATGATCTCCTCTCACTGCTTTCGCCATACCAAGGGCGCCGCACAGGGCAAAAGCCACTGGCGGAACATAAACCACTGCCGTGGAAAGCCAGCCCGTTTCTCCCATAAAGCTCATAGGCATCAGGAGCAGAATGGCGCCTGCCACCACTGCCGTGCTTCGTTTACTTCTGTCTTCTCCAAACAGTTTGTAAATGCACACCGGAATCATGGTGTAAAATCCTGCCATCACCGGTTTCCACAAAAAGCCTCCTGCAAATTTCCTAAGGAAACCATACAGAACGCTGTACCAGTACCGGCAGAACAGCTCTCTTCCGGACTCGTAAGAATATACCAGCGTCTGCCACAAATCTTTTTTACGGATAATCCCTGTATAGACCTGGTCATCGTTAAAATCAATTTCCATAAAAATATGTACTGCAAAAATCAGCAGAAACAATACCATAAATTCCCGTCTTCTCTTTTTTTCCATCACTTCACCTTTACATATGTGTCTGTGGGAATGATCACATTATTTCCATCATTTTTGTACCAGATATACACCTGATAATTTCCCTTTTCTTTCAGATCTTTTTTCCGAATGGCAGCACAGAAACCGCCGTTGGAAAAATTATGTCCCACTTCTCCTCCAAGCTCTGGCTTCTGCCGCATCTCTGTGCTTAGCAGATAATATTCCGTATCTTCCTCTCTTTTCAGCAGAATGCTGGTGTCAAACAGGGTGACATCCTGTCCATTTCTTCCTGCCCAGCCGTCAATCTGGTAATACCGGTCTTTTTCTGTCACCTCTTCAATAGAATATTCCCATTCATCTCCTTCTGCAAATGGAACTTCCAGCGTGCAGGTTTTGGAATGAATCACGCCAAACCAAACCACCACACATCCTGCCGCCGCTGCCAGGCAGACCAGAGCAATCAGGAAAAGCACCAGCTGCCTGGATACTTCCTGTGTCTTTTTCATTACTTTCATATGCACCTCTTTACGATTTCTTTTTTTCGATATATTCCTTCAGGAAAGCATAAATCTCTCCTTCCGTAGGCGGACATCCTTTGATGCTGTGTGTAAATTTCCGGGTACAGTTTCCAACCCCCAGTTCTCCGGTCTGTTCCCGGTATCCCTGTCCGATGCAGATCCTGGTATCCAGTTTTTCCAGAAGTCCTTCCTGTCTTAACTTTTCCAGCGCCGGTATCAGATATCCATAGCAGGCACTGCAGGAATCCACTTCTTCCACCGCATCTTCCAGGGCAACGATCTTTCGTTCCCGCCCGGATAAATCCTGCTGCTCCTCTGGGCTGTTGAGCTCCGTGATCCTGGCATGAGCCAGATCCGTGCTTCCAACGCCCAGCTCTTCTGCCAGGGGAATATAGGGCACTTCTTCCACCTCATACCCCAGCAGGCGGCAGACAAAGGTGTCACACAGCACGGGATCTGCTGCCGCAATCACCCGGTTGGTCACTACGGGATTTCCTCCGTCTTCAAAATCCAAGTCCCCGCAGATGTTGTCCACCACAATAAAATCCTGGTGGATACCTGCATTTAAGTGGGCAATGGGCTTATGAAGCCCCAGGGAATGAAATCTTCTTTTTTCTTTGTTGGGAATCAGCCCCTTCATATTTTTCAGGGCACAGGTGATCTTGGTCTGGCAGTGTCCTTTCAGGACAGGCACATTGATGAGGAAATCCACAAGGCTTACCTTGCTGCACACGGACAGCTCCATACCGCCGCATTCCCGCACCTGGCCCTGATCTTTCTGCATATCCCAGAATGGTACCTGGTAGGTTTCACACAGCCTGTCGTAGCCGCAGATCTGCATCACTTCTTCTGTCTTGTCTCCTACCCAGGAGCCCTCCAGAATCACCAGCCTTTTGCAGCCTTTTTCCTGTAAATATTCCAGAATTCCTGCCACCACTTCTGTGTGGGTCGTGGCTCCCCAGGAGGCATCCGAACCGGATACCAGATTGGGCTTAATCCCGATGAGGCTGTCGTTTCCCGGAATCCGTCCAATCAGATCTGCTTCTTCCAGCAGCCTTTTGGTCATCTCTTTATAATCGGTTCCATAAGTCATCAGTAGTTCATTTTTTTCCATAGTTTCTTTCACCTCCAGCTGTCTCATATCTTTTCTACAGTCTTTCCAATGACAAAGAAAGCGGATTTTAAAAATCCGCCTTTTCTACTTGTTTCGATTATAATTCCCAGACGAAAAAAAAGCAAGAGCGGCATGGGAT
>CAJMON010000016.1 GCA_905214955.1 uncultured bacterium | reverse complement strand
AATTTAATTTCATTTATATTGAGTCGTGTAAAGTTTTACAATTTTTTCTTGAACCATTTCTGGCATTCACGCTATAATAGAAGGAAATTAGATGCAAAAGCCCGGAAACCACAGGACAGCAGTTCCTATCGTTTTTTGACTTTAATTTATTTGACAGAAGGGATTTTATGTGGATTTATCTATGTGATGACGATCCAGTCGATCGGTTTCGAACAGAATATTTCTTGAAACAATATGCTGCAAGACGTTCTTTCCGCGTCCAAATTCAGACTTTTTTATCTGCCGCAGAGCTTCTTCAGGCATTTCAGACTGCCGCGGAGCCGCCTTTTCTCATTCTTCTGGATATCCTGATGTCCAGTCTGGACGGCATGGCAGCTGCGCCTTTCCGGATACGAAGGAAGCATTGTGTTTACCACTTCCTCCACGGAACATGCCCTGGAAAGCTATTCGGTTTATGCGGATGGTTTTCTGGCCAAACCATTTACCTACGATGATTTTGTGTTTACCATGAAGCGGGTGGAGCATCTTTTCCGCCAGACTTCCGAGTCGCTCCATGTCCACGAAGCAGGCCACGGAGAACAGGAAATCTACCTGGACACTATTTTGTACCTGGAGATCGAGAACCGACATCTGCGGATTTACACCACTTTCGACTCCATTCTGGTAAATGGAAAAATTTCGGACTTTGCTTCTGTCCTGGAGGGGCGTTTCATCCGCATTGGCTACAGTTATCTGGTCAATCCAGCCAGAATTCAGGAAATCCGCAGCGGAGAATGTATTCTGAAAAATGGAGATTCCATCACCATTCCTGTCCGCTGCCGCAATAGTGTCTGCCAGGAATTTTATTCTTACCTGAAGCAGTTTCCAAGGGAGGTGCCCTCATGATCGCACAGATAAATATGACTTCCATTTTTCTCTCCATTCTGCTTCTGTTTGTCATTTTCCTGCATGTGGCACAGATGCGCCCTGCCAAAGAGCAGCTTGCCTTTCTCCTCATGCAGGTTTTTCTTTTTATTTTCCTCATCGCTCTTGCCATGGAAATTCTCATGTCTGACACCGTTTCATCGGCCTATCTGGCATTGAAATTTGAATATTTCGGCCTGTGCTGCTACCTGATGGCCATGAGCTGGTTTCTCAATATTTTCGCCAGGCTCCAGGCGCCTAAATGGCTGTACACACTCCAGCTTATCATCTGCATGATCGTCTTGGCAGGTTCCCTGTCCATGGAATATCATCCGTGGTTTTATAAAACGGCTTCTATTATTTATGAAGGGGAATATCCAAGAATCGATGTGACCCGCGGCTGGATCTGGACACTCTATTATATCTGGTTTGTTCTGGTCTACCTCACCACTATTTTTGGAAGTCTGCGGCAGATGCATAAAGAACATGGGATTTACCGCAGGCGTCTCGTCCTTACTCTCATTGGATGCTGCGCCATGATGATCGAGGTGTTTTTAAAAGCTCTCGGTGTTTTTGGCGAATACAATCCAGTCTCCGTGGCCATTATGATTCAGACCTTCTGCAACTGGCTGGCTTTTGTCCGCTATGGATATTTCAGCGAGCTGGAAAATTCCAGGGATGCTTTTCTTGCCGCCATGAGCCATGAAATGCGAATGCCTTTAAACAGCATTCTCGCCATGAATGACCTGATTCTTATGGATTCCCACGATCCCGCCATCCTAGAATATGCCTCCAAATCCAAGGCGTCCTGCCAGACCCTTCTGGATCTGGTCAACGATATCATCGACTATTCCCAAATGGAATCCGGCCAGTTTGTCATTGAAGAAGGAGCGATTCCCGTTCAGGAACTGTTTACTTCCCTGTATGCCCTGGCAGAACCCATGGCTTCCAGAAAGAATTTAAAGCTGTTTTTCCAGTTTGACAGCCCTATGCCTGCCAGACTCTCCGGAGACCAAAGACGGTTGGAGCAGATTCTCTCCAATCTTCTGAGCAATGCGCTGAAATTTACCAGGCAGGGAACCGTTCTCCTTTCCGTCTCTTATCAAGAAGGCCTGTTTACTGCATCGGTGGAAGACACCGGCATCGGCATCCGTGAAGAAAATCTGGCTGCCATTTTTCTTCCATTTGAGCGAGTGGATACTTCCAAAAACAGCAACATTGAAGGCACCGGGCTGGGGCTTGCCATCTGCCAGAATCTTGCCAAGAGAATGCACGGCACACTCACTGTGAAAAGCTGCTACGGGTTTGGGAGCAAATTTACCCTCACCCTTCCCATGCGCCCTCTCACAGACGTTTCTCTGAACGCTATTTCGCTGCACTCCTCTCCTGCCTTTTCAAAAAATCCGGATGACGTTCCAAAAGCAGCGCCGAAAGGCACCCGCATTCTTGCTGTGGATGACAATGAAATGAACCTCTTTGTTCTGAAAAAGTTTCTGGAACGCATGAACATTTCTGCAGATGTGGCTGAAAATGGAGAGACCGCTTTAAAGCTGACTGCCAAGAATCCTTACGCGCTCCTGCTTCTGGATTATAAAATGTCTGATATGAACGGTGGAGAACTCTTAAAGAAAATCCGCAGCCAGAAAAAAGCTCCCTGCCAGAACACGCCTGCTGTTGTGATCACGGCCTACACCCAGGAGCATGCACACCGTATCTCCAGAGCCTGGGGCTTTGAGGGCTGTCTGACAAAGCCGGTTTCTTTAAAGCAGCTGGAACGGTGCGTGTTCTCATTTCTGCCAGCTCTTTCTCCGGAAAAACCAGCTTTCGGTGATCTTCCTTCCGATCAGGCTTCTCTTTATCGGACACTGACAGATTCCGGGATCCAGGTGAAAAAAGGACTTTCTTATTCCGCAGGCGATCCAGAATTGTACTGGGAACTGCTCTCCCTGTTTGTTTCAGGAGAAGACCCTGCTGCTTCCTGGAATGCTCTTTTTTCTGAAAAAAAGTGGCGTGAACTGGAGGTTGCCATTCATGCCCTGAAAAACAATGCAATGTCCCTTGGTATGGAAGCTCTTGCCGGACAGGCAAAAGAAGCAGAAGACCACACCCGCACTCAGGCGCTCTCCAAGCAGGAGTTGAATGCTCTTCTCTCCTCCGTAACCGCCATGCGGCAGACAGTCCAGGCATGGCTTAGAAAACAGATGCCCTGACTTTGCCATAATGCAGATTGCAGTTTCACAATTTTGCAGATATTTTTACAATCTTGCAAAAAGTATTTTCATTTAAACCGTTCTATGATATGATAAATTCATACAAACTCGCGGGAAATCAATGTTATTTTCCCCAAAATGACAGACAGGAGGATTTTCTTTATGAAGAAAAAATTTATCGCTATGCTTTTAACCGCTTCACTTGCTGCCAGCTGGACCGTTCCAGCTTTTGCAGAAGAGACTGAGACAGAAACCGCATCTTCTGAAGCACTGGATATTACTTTCGATGAGACACAGGCTCCTTATGAGGGAAACTGGATCACCTTCGAAGCTGGATTCAAGCTGTACTTGCCGTCTGACTGGGATGTTCAGGAAATCAGCGAAGATGATGCCAATGACGGCGTTATTTTCTGGATCTCCTCTCCGGATGACAAAGGCTGGAACTTAAATGTCATGTATGTTCCTGCTGAAGAAGGCGATGAAGATGTGACTCTGGAAGAGGTTGCCGCTTCCCTGGAAGAAGATACCGAGAACTACACCGGTATTGAACTGGGTACCTTCAATGACATCGATGTGGTTGCTTATGATTCTGCAGATGAGACAGCCAGCGGCATTCTGTTTTTGGATACCGAAGGCGGCGCCTACACCATCAACTGCGCACCGACGGATGATGACGATTTCAAAGAGACCGCATTTGCAATGCTTACTTCTTTAAGTGTTGCAGATGAGGACACCGAGACTGAAAGCGAATCCGCAGCAGAATAAGCCGAATTAAAAAAAGAACCCTGGCAGACATCGTAGGGATTTTTTCCTGCGCTCCAGGGTTCTTTTTTATGCATTTATAACTCCACGCGTCCTTCCAGGGCACGCAGCAGTGTTACTTCATCAATATACTCCAGGTCGCCTCCTACCGGTACGCCGCTGGCAATCCGGCTGACTTTGATCCCGGTAGGTTTGATCAGCTTGCTGATGTACATGGCTGTGGTCTCCCCCTCCAGGCTGGAGTTTGTGGCAATGATCACTTCTTTGACATCCCCCTGTAGGCGCTGCATCAGTTCCTTTAAGCGGATATCATTGGGGCCAATTCCCAGCATGGGGGAAATGGCACCGTGAAGCACATGGTACACACCATTAAATTTTCCGGTTTTTTCATAGGCCGCAAGATCCCTGGTGCTCTCCACCACCATAATAGTGCCGTGGTCCCTTGACGGATTCCGGCAGATGGGACACAGCTCCTGATCCGTCAATGTGAAACATTCTTTGCAGTAACGGACATTTTCCTTTGCATCTACGATGGCATCTGCCAGCTGCCGCACTTCCTCTATGGGGCGGTTGATGATGTGAAACGCAAGCCTCTGGGCAGACTTACTGCCTACCCCCGGAAGCTTGGAAAGTTCTTCAATCAGCCGGCTGATCTGTCTGCTGTAATAGTCCATCAGAAAGGAAGTCCTCCGCCAAGACCGCCAAGACTGCCTAAGCCGCCGGTCATTTTGGACATCACTGCACTGGCTTCCTCATCTACCTTGCGCAGAGCCTCATTGGTAGCTGCCACGATCAGGTCTTCCAGCATTTCGATATCATCCGGATCTACAGCTTCTTCAGAAAGCTTTACTTTTAACACTTCTCTTTTACCGGAAACGGTCACTTCCACAGCACCGCCGCCTGCAGTGGCAGTAAATTCTTTTTCTTCCAGTGCTTTCTGGTTCTCTTCCATCTGGCGCTGCATTCTCTGCGCCTGTTTCATTAAGTTGTTCATGTTGCCGGGCATACCGCCGCCCGGAAATCCTCCACGTTTTGCCATTGAAAATCCTCCTGTTATTGAATGTTTTATTCGTCTTCTACTTCGATCTCTGCGTGGATCTGCTTCAGGGCATCCTCCACGTTAATTCTGGAAAGCTTTCCTGTATTTAAATGTTCATCTGCCTGAAGGACAAACTTGACTTCCACGCTCTTGCCGATCTTTCCGGCAATGATTTTTTCCAGTTCTTCTTTTTTCTGGGCATCCTGCAGATAAGGCTCTCCCAGAAAATCAGAAAACACAACAAACAGCCGTGGATCATCTCCGCTGCTGTCATATTTTGGCACTGCACTGGCCAAAACAGTCTTAAACCGTTTTTCCGGCGCTGCACTGATAATGCTGCGCCAGTTCTGCATCACTTTCTGCAGATCCTCTGAAGCTGCTTTTTCCGGAGGTTCTTCCGGCATACCAGCTGCATTTCCGGAGGGAGTGCCTGCCGCCTCTGCTCCTGCAGTTCCCCCACTGGCAACACCAAACCGGGACCAGTCCTGATCCTGGTAATCTTCACCGTATCCGTAAGATCCTCCCTGTGCCTGATGCACCACCACGCCGGACTCGATCTGCTTTTCCAGACGGCGCACACGCTCCAGCACGGAAATCTCATCATTCTGGGTTTCCGGCCTGCACATCTTGATCAGGGCAATCTCCAGCAGCACCCGCTTGGATGCGGCACTGCGCAGCTGGTTGGACAGATCAGAAAGAATCCTGATAAAGCGCATCAGGGTATCTTCCCGGACCATACCTGCCTCTTCCTGCAGCTGAATCAGATTTTCCGAAGAAACATCCAGCACATCCTCACAATCATCGGAGGTTTTCAGCAGCAGAAGATTTCTTAAATACCAGGTGAAATCTGTGACAAACTGTCCCAGGTCCCGTCCCTGCATCACCAGTTCTTCCAGATGGGTCATCACCTGGGGAATCTTGGAAAGCAGAATCTCCCGAAGCATCTTACTGAACTCATCGGTGTCCACAGCGCCTAACACCTCCAGCACATTGTCATAAGTCAGGGTCTCTCCCAGATAAAACGCAATACACTGATCCAGAAGGCTTAAGGCGTCACGCATTCCGCCGTCTGCTTTTTTTGCAATGTAGCGCAGGGCCTTTTCTTCCACATCCACCTGCTCTTTATCCGCCAGCTCCCGAAGGCGCCGTTCAATGGTCTCCATGGGAATCCGCCGGAAATCATAGCGCTGGCATCTGGAAAGAATGGTTACGGGAATCTTGGCAGATTCAGTGGTCGCCAGAATAAAGATGACATAAGAAGGCGGTTCTTCCAGAGTCTTCAGCAGTGCATTAAATGCACCGATGGAAAGCATATGCACCTCATCGATGATATAGACCTTGTATTTCCCTGTGGTGGGAGAATATGCCACCTCATCCCGGATCTCACGGATATTGTCCACACCGTTGTTGGAGGCAGCATCAATCTCAATCACATTCATGGAAGTGCCTGCAGCAATGGCCTTACAGGTGGGACATTCATTGCAGGGATTGCCGTCTACTGGATGCTCGCAGTTCACCGCTTTGGCCATGATTTTGGCGATGGTGGTCTTTCCAGTACCTCTGGTTCCGCAGAATAAATAAGCGTGGCCGATACGGTCCGCTCTGATCTGATTTTTCAGTGTTTTCACAATAGCGTCCTGACCCTTCACATCTGCGAAGGTGTCAGGACGAAATTTACGATATAAAGCAGTATAGCTCATTTATTAATCTCCGAAGCTGATACCGATCATTTTGGCCTCCTGAACCAGCTGGTCATCCGGCGAAACCATCTTCAGCTTGCCAGCTACTTCTCCAAGAGGAACCTTTTTAATTTTCCCATTGACAATGCCTACCATGTATCCGTACTCTTCTTTCAGGATCAGGCTAGCTGCCTCTGCGCCCAGTCTTGTAGAAAGCACACGGTCATACGGACATGGACTTCCTCCTCTCTGGGTGTGTCCCGGAACGGTAATGCGCACTTCTGTTCCGGTCTTTTTCATGATCTGATCTGCCAGCTCATAGGAGACTGACGGATACTTGTAGTCTTTCAGCTTCTCTTTCATTTCTTTTTTGGAAAGCTTAGCATCTTCCTTGGAAATGGCTCCCTCTGCCACTGCCAGGATGGTAAAGCCTTTTCCTGCTGCAGTACGCTTGTCAATGGCATCAATGACCTTGTCGATATCATAAGGAATCTCCGGAATCAGAATAATGTCTGCGCCTCCGGCAATACCTGCATGAAGGGTCAGCCATCCAACTTTGTGGCCCATGACTTCTACCACGAATACCCGGTTGTGGGAAGCTGCTGTAGTATGAATACAGTCAATGGCATCTGTGGCAATGTTCACCGCACTCTGGAATCCAAAGGTCATATCTGTGCCGTAGATATCATTGTCAATAGTCTTCGGCAGATGAATGATATTCAGTCCTTCTTCTCGCAGAAGGTTTGCCGTCTTCTGTGTACCGTTTCCGCCCAGGATCACCAGACAGTCCAGACGCAGCTTGTAATAGTTCTGCTTCATGGCCTCTACCTTGTCCAGCCCTTTTTCATCCGGTACGCGCATCATCTTAAACGGCTGTCTGGAAGTTCCCAGAATCGTGCCGCCCTTTGTAAGGATACCTGAAAAATCCGCGGAAGTCAGCATCCGGTAGTCTCCATAAATCAGACCTTTATAGCCATTCATGAAACCATAAACTTCAAGATCCTCCACATTCGCGCTTAATCCTTTTACTACTCCCCGCATCGTGGCGTTCAGCGCCTGACAGTCACCGCCGCTGGTAAGCAAACCAATTCTTTTCATCAGTCATGCACCCTTCTTTCTACTAGAGTTTTTTTTATTATACTCTATTTTAAACGCAATCACAAGAAAGAATGTATTACATGCCTCTGGATTTATCTACACAGGCGCGGACAGCCTCCATCACGGCACTGCGCAGGCCTTTTTCTTCCAGCACACGCACCGCCTCGATGGTGGTGCCTGCCGGAGAGCATACCATGTCTTTTAATTCTCCCGGATGCTTTCCAGTCTCCAGAACCATTTTTGCACTGCCAAGCACAGACTGAGCCGCAAAACGGTATGCCTGTGCCCTTGGCATTCCTGCTGCCACAGCTGCATCTGCCATGGTCTCAATAAATACAAATACATAAGCTGGGGAACTGCCGCTGACACCTACCACGGCATCCATCAGATGCTCCGGAACCACTTCTGCTTTTCCAAATCCTTCCAGAAGGGCCAGCACCTTTTTTGTATCTTCCTCTGTGCATGCTTCTCCCGGTGTCACTCCCGTGATGCCCTCTCCCACCAGCGCTGGTGTGTTTGGCATACAACGAATAAGCTTTACTGGTTTTCCAAACTGTTCTGTCAGCCATGCAAGGGTTTTTCCCGGTGCAATGGACACAATCACCTGATCCTTGCGTACCACATCTTTGATCTGGGCAATCACAGACGGATAGAACTGAGGTTTCACTGCCAGAAACAGCACATCTGCCTTGATCGTCACTAGACGGTTGTCCAGTGTAGTCTGAATGCCCAGCGTCTTTTCTGTCTGCTTCAGTTTTTCTTCATGAAGAGCCGATGCCAGAATGTCTTCCGGTTTTGCCAGTCCATTTTTGATGATTCCGCCAATCATAGCAAGCGCCATATTTCCACAGCCGATAAATCCAAGTGTCATAGGTGTTCCCTCCCTGTCAGCTTAAGGTTGCCGGGTCCTGTGCTGCCTTTTCTGCTTTTTCAATGCTTTCCAGGTACAGAACAGGTCCTTTTTCTCCGTACATACTGAAATACTCGTATTTAAATTTGACTGTTACGTATACCCAGTCCCGTTTCTTGAAAGGCAGGTCTCCTTTGTAATGGCAGATATATCCCATAAAACGGGTATCCTGAATACAGCAGGTCATAACGAAACGGCCTGGTACAAACATGCCTCTTTTAAAACGCATACTGGTATACACCTGTGCCCGGAAACGCAGACGTTTTCCGTCATACACCTCCGGGTGGTCAGAAGCATCCAGATACCAGATGCCGTAATCCATATCGTCCAGATCAATAAAATCTGCTTTCCGGTCAAAGGGAAGATCATCTTCTCCCTGCTGGATGATGTTGCCTTCGGTATCCTCAAAAATAAACTGCACCTGAGGATTGGAGGCCTTGATCGTCCGGCGGAATAGACCGCGGTTGGTCTGTTCGGTACACCGGTTCAATAAAATCAGTTCTGCCTGGAACAAAGGCTCTAGGAACATTTTCCGCATATTGGTCATATAGGCATCCATGGTGGTGGCATCTGCAATGCCGTAAACGCCCTGCACCATCCATCCTTTTGGATACTCCATGCCAAGAATCGTCTGTACATCCCAGGTGCCATTCCATTCCACAATCACCTGGGCCGGATGATAGGTCTTTTCACAGTTTTTGAAAAAGCCCGGATTCAGCTGATCCATGCTGTCAATGGAGAGCAGCTGGATGTGGTGCTTTTTCAGGAAGCTTTCCTCATACTCTTCTTCTCCTTCTTCGCATACCAGAAGCAGCGTCAGGCCATCTTCCATAAAATCCTGTAATACCAGGGTATCTTTGATAAATGTGGTCTTACCGCTCTCAAGGAAACCGGTACACACATATACTGCTACGTCTTCCATAAAACACCGCCTTATTATTTAATGCCGAACAGCTCTTCCAGAGCGTCCTCTTTCAGATGTGCGCCAATGACACACAGCTTGCCGGTATAATCCGGGCTGCCGTCACGGATCTCATACTCTTCCGGTACCAGGTCAAACTGGATCCAGGATCCTTCCGGAGTCTGCAGAATGCCCTTTGCACGCAGAACGGTTCCGTAAACATCACTTCCGGAAAGTTTCTTAAGAGCTTCTTCCAGAACAGCCTTGTCAAATTTATGGGCGGTCTCACGTCCCCAGCTGGTGAACACTTCATCTGCATGGTGATGGCCATGATGATCATGGCCGCAGCCGCACTCATGATCGTGGTCATGATGATGTTCATGATCATGGTCGTGATGGCAGCACTCGTGGTCATGGTCATGATGATGCTCATGGTCATGGCCACAGCACTCGTCTTCATGGTCATGATCGTGATGCTCATGGTCGTGGTCATGATCCTCGTGATCGTGGTCATGATGATGCTCATGGTCGTGGTCGTGATGGCAGCACTCGTGATCATGGTCATGATGATGCTCATGGTCATGGCCGCAGCACTCGTCTTCTTCCTCTTCTTCGTATGCTTTGATCAGGTCTTCCGGATGGCTGGAATTCTCCAGTGCATGAAGAAGAACTTCTTTATCCAGCTGATCCCAGGGAGTGGTGATCACAGCTGCCTTGTCGTTGTGCTCACGCAACAGATGCACACACTCGTCCAGTTTTTCCTGGGACATATTCTGGGTACGGCTGATCACGATGGTGCCTGCGCACTCTACCTGATTTAAGAAGAACTCACCAAAGTTCTTAATGTACATTTTGGTCTTTTTGCCGTCTACTACGGTGATGGCACTGCCAATCTCGATACCAGCTTCTTTCTCTACGCCTTCCACTGCTTTTACAACATCGGAAAGCTTGCCTACGCCTGACGGCTCAATGATGATGCGGTCCGGTTTCAGGTCTGTCATGACTTTCTTCAGTGCTTCGCTGAAATCACCTACCAGTGTGCAGCAGATGCAGCCGGAGTTCATCTCTGTGATCTCCACGCCGGCATCCTTTAAAAAGCCGCCGTCAATTCCGATTTCACCAAATTCATTTTCTATCAGTACCAGCTTCTGGCCAGCGTATACTTCGTTGATCAGCTGCTTGATAAATGTCGTTTTGCCTGCCCCTAAAAATCCGGATACAATGTCTACTTTTGTCATATCAGTCTATACCTCCTGTTTCTTCAATGACACATTTACTTCTTTCGTCAATCGAATATTATAACACTGTTTTTCCGCTTTTGAAAGGGGCGATTTTCCACAGAACTTCCTATTCTTTGGGTGATTCTTTCGGCAGCCGCACAATCGCTTTAAACAAATCTCCATCTACTACAATTTCAAAACTTCCCCCCTGCAGCTGGGCAAAACTTTTGACAATGGCAAGCCCAAGTCCGCTGCCTTCCGTGTTGCGCGCTTTGTCTCCCCTGGTAAAGCGCTCTGTCAGCTGGCTGGTATCTGCATCCAGTTCCATGGCAGAAACATTTTTCACCACCATTTCCGCCCAGTGTTCTTCATAGGAAACACTGATCCAGGCGCGCGTTCCAGGCAGAGCATATTTGGATACGTTCACCAGCAGATTTTCCAGAATCCGGTAGGTTTTCTCTCCGTCTAACATCATCAGAGGCCGCTCCTCCGGCACCTGAATCCGGCAGTCAATCTTGGCTTCCAGCAGGCGGTCTTCCTGCTCTGCCGCTGCCTGGCGCACCATTTCTCCCAAATCCACCGGCGTTTTTTCAATTTTAATATTTCCGCTGGCAGCCTTGCTTACCTCAAACAGATCTTCAATGAGATTTTTCAGGCGCAGGGATTTCCGATCCAGCACTTCCACATAAGCTTTTCGGTCTTCTGGTGTAATATTTTCATCTTTCAGCAGGTTGACATAGGTAATAATCGCAGTCAGAGGCGTTTTTAAGTCATGGGAAACGTTGGTGATCAGCTCCGTTTTCATACTCTGGCTTTTGATTTCCTCCTCCACTGCCTTTTTAAAGCCCTGGTTCACCATGGCAAGCTCTTCTTTAAATGGTTCAAACACGCCCATATCTGCTTCCATGTCCACCTGCAGATCTCCTTTTGCCATTTTGCTGGCAGCTTCCATCAGCACACCGTAGTCTTTTTTCACCTTTTCCACATACCTGCGGAGCAGGAAAAACAGTACCACAGAATACACAAGGAGTGTAAAAATTCCTACATTAAAAACGATACAGCCAAAGAACAGTATCACAAAGTTGACTGCTGTAATCCGAAGCAGCCACTGATCTGATTTTTCTCCCAGATCAATCTCTTTGATGCTTCTAATAAAATTTTTTAAAAACCTTTTCACTCCGCCGTAGGTTTTGTCCGCACTCCGAAGAATGATACTCCGTTCCTGGAAATAGGCCTGTACCGGCATATCCAGCATCTGAAGCAATACCAAAACTGCCACGAACCACATGCTGTAAATTCCAATATACAGGAGCATATTGAACAGCACATCAGTCAGATCTGCAGTCCCTCCATACAACACATACCGAAAGCATATGCTTTCTCCCAGACCTTCCAGAAACGCTGTCAAAAACACCGCTGCCAGTGCGCCTTCCACCGGAATGCGCTGCATCCATCCCATTTCCCTGCGCAGTTTTTTAAAGAACGGAAGCAGCCATGCACAGACGGCAATCAACAGCAGCATTCCCACATACACATTCCGAAACTGCTCTTCCACGACACTTCCAGCACTTTTTTCTGTTCCTGTCCCGTATCTTCCAAGGTAGCAGGCACTGTCCGGGGAATAAATGTAAATTTCCACGTTGGAGGGCTGTTTTAAAATCCCTGTAGAAACGCCTGCCAGATCAATCCACTGAAGGAATCCTGCTTTGGTCATACCGCCCACTTCTCCTACCGTCAGCTGGATATCTCCCGCATTTTTCATGCTTCCGAGGCTTAAACTTCCTTCTTTGTCAAAAGTCATTTTCAGGAAAAACGGTGCCTCGGCATTTTCATAACCGGAAAGGCTCTGGGCAGAACTGTTGAAGCTCGCCCCGGAATCCAGGTCTTTGATCTGATAGCTCACATCGTAGCTCTGGAGAAGTGACTGAAAAGAATCGAACCATCCTTTAAAATTTTCATCGAAATATTCAGCATTTGTGCTTTCCTCGGAAGCAAGAAAAATCTCTGACGGTGTCAGTTCTTTCTGCGCCTCGCTCTGAAGAAGCTGCCAGTACATGCCATAGCTTCCCACGTACATATATCGGATAAAGCTTTTCAAATCCGTGGTTTCACTGCTGTTATCATTATAGTTTGGCCAGGTCTGCAGCGTCGTTTCTCCTGTGACAGCTGCATTTTTCTCGCGGTAGTCTTCTTTGATGCCTTCATAATTTTCATACGTCACAAATGCACAGAAAACAACCAGTACCATTGCCAGAATCAGATGTTTCCGCGTTTGTTTATTGTTTTTCAAGTTTGTATCCAACTCCCCACACCACCTTTATATATTTTGGATTTTTAGGATTCACTTCAATCTTTGACCGGAGATTCCGGATATGTACCATGATGGTCTCTGTTGCAATGGCTTTTTCATTCCACACCCGCTCATAAATTTCTTCTGCGGAAAAGACTCTTCCGGGATTGCGCATCAAAAGCGCCAAAATCTTAAATTCCAGGGGTGTCAATGCCACCGGTTCTCCGTCCACGGTTACCTCCACACTGTCCTCATTCAGTTCCAGACCGCCGATTACGTAAACGTGTTCCTGCTGTTTACGTTCCCCTGCCATTTTCAGATATCTAGAATACCGGCGCAGGTGCGAATTCACTCTTGCCAGCAGTTCCATTGGGGCAAACGGCTTGGTCACATAGTCGTCCGCACCGATGTTCAACCCGGTTACTTTGTCAATCTCCTCTGATTTTGCGGAAAGCATAATCACCGGAAAATCATATTTTTCCCGAAGCTTCATTGTCATGGTAATGCCGTCCATCACCGGCATCATAATGTCCACGATTGCCAGGTGGATCTCTTCTTTTTCCAGTATCTTTAAACCCTCTGCTCCATTTAACGCTTTAAATACGGTATATCCCTGATTTTTTAAATAAATGCCAACTCCATCCAGAATTTCCTGATCATCTTCCACCACTAAAATACGATACGCTTCCACGAAACTTTCCTCCAACTTTCTTACTTTTCTCTTTTCTCAGTATAAAGGCTCTCATAAAGTCCCGCAAGTGTTTTCCCGATCACCCTAAGGCTGCGTTCTTCTGCCGTTTTTCGCCCGTTCTTCGTCAGATCTTCTACTTTTCCTTCCAGAATTTCCGGAATCTTTTTGGCAAATCCCTTTCGGTCTTTTTCTTTCCACACCTGAACTCCGTTTCCCAGCCAGTCCTGATACACGGGAATGTCTCTTACCAGCACCGGAATCTCCATAGCAAGGGCCTCCAGCATCACAATGCCTTCGGTTTCTTCTTTTGTGGGAAAGAAAAACAGATCGCTTCCACCGTAGGCATCCCGCAGCTGTTCTCTGTTTAGGTAGCCCAGAAACCGGACATTCTCCGGAGCCTCTTTCATGGCCTTTCGGATTTTTCCTGGAATCAGGCCCTTGGCTGCATGGCCGCACCAGAAGAAACGGTACTGTGGCATCTGCTCTGCCAGCTTCAGAAAATCCAGGATTCCTTTCCGCTCAATGGGAAGCCCCACTGTCAGTACAATTTTTTCGTCCTCCCTGCATCTGTATTTCTGCCGGAACCGCCTCCGCTGTCCTTCTTCCTTCTGAAAAAAATCAATGTCAATTCCGTTGGAAACTGCTGCCACCGGCACTTTCAACCCATATCCGGTCAGCAGTTTTCTGGAATATTCCGACGGTGTCAGCACCAGATCCGCCTTTCCATAACAGCTGCACAGCCATCTGCCAAACAGGGGGGCAAATGTGTTGGAACCGATAAAAGAATTTCGGAAATCTTCTCTGGTGGAATGCCCGTGGTACACCACCTTCTTTCCTTCTTTTTGGGCTTTTACCGCCATGGCCCAAGCATCTGGAAGAACGGTGTTGATGTGAACAATGTCGTAGTCATCTTTGGTATTTTCCGTAAAATCCACATTTCCATAAGAAAGAGCCTGCTCCTGATGGGACAGTGCCCGCCCCACACCGCTTTCCTTTACCAGCTGCCGTCCGCCGCTGTACAAAAGAACCTTCATCTCTCTTCTCTCCTCCTCTTCAAAGCGGATATTCGCAATCCACTTCACGGCTTACTTAATATTCACTGTACTAGTACATCATTCTGCAAATAACTGTACCAATAACTTGCCTGAATTTTCATTCTGTGTGATTAGTCCAGTTAATCTTTGTACGCTGTACTCGTTAAAACATGGGAATCAGCTTTGTCATAAACATCCACAGCCCTAAGCTGTACAGGGCAATGGACACCGGTTTTCCAAGAAGAATAATGACAAGAAACCGTCTGGATGTCATCTTCGTCAAACCTGCCAGATAACACAGCAGGTCATCCGGTGCAAAGGGGAAAAAGATGGCCGCTGCAAACAGCACGTCAAATTTTTTCCCGCCATTTAGCCAGTGGCTGTATTTTTCGTATGCCTTTTTTCCGGTTATGGAGCATACCAGGTCTCTGCCATATTTTCTGGCCAGCAGAAATGCCGCAAAGGAACCGGCACAGATGCCCAGATAGTTGTATACAAATCCCCATCCGGCACCAAATAAGATCACGCCTGCCAGACAGCTGACACCTCCTGGAATAATGGGAATGACTGCCTGAACCGCTTGAATCAGCAGAAACAGAATGGGCGCTCCCGCCCCAAAAGGCCTTAAAAAGGCTTCCATATTTTCTCTGGACCGAAAAATCCCATGACGGTATCCATACACGGCAAATGCCAGCATTCCCGTCACTCCAAGGGCCGTCGCTGCGTTTATCCACACACTCGTTTTTGTTCCGGATACGTTTTCCACACGTTCTCCTCCTTCTCTGTGTATATGGTGCATATCCTATGCTCTTCGTATACATCCAGGACTTTTTTAGCAAACAGGCTCTGGTCAAATGTTCTGACTCCTTCTTTGGCTTGTTTGGAAAAATTCTGGTAGATTTCTGGCTTCTTCAAAAATTCCATTACCCGGAAAAAGTCTTCTTTGGTTTCGTACTGCCATCCGTTGATGCCGTTTTGGATCACCCCTTCCAGGCAGGGATCTTTCCGGCACACTGCCGGGATGCCGCCTGCCAGGGCTTCCAGATAAGTCAGGCCCTGTGTCTCGCTTTTGGATGCGCTGACGAAAATCCGGCCTTTCTGATACCACGCTGGCGTTTCTTCCGGTTTTACCATCCCTGCGAAACAGATTCTGTCTGAAATGCCAAGTTCTCTGGCCTGTTTTTCCAAATGTTCCCGCTCTGGTCCATCTCCTACAATCAGATAAGTGTACATTGCTCCCTCAGGGGCTGCCAGCCATTCTAAAATTTCTCTGATGTTTTTTTCTTTTGCAAGCCTTCCTACAGTCACCAGATCCCAGCGCGGCTGCTCTTCTTCGGTATTTCCTGCTTCTTCAAATTTTCTGCAGTCAATTCCACTTGGGATGGTATAGACCGGCTTCTTCACGCCGTATCCTTCCAGAAGCCTGCGCACTTTTTCGGTAGGTACGATGACGGCATCGGTGTGTTTCAGGACCAGACGGCTGAATGCGGCCGCCGCTTTTTTCCCGGCTGCACGGTTTGGGGAAAAGTAATGGGTGTAGTCTTCGTATACGGTATGATAAGTATGAATCAGCGCTGCGTTGGTGGCTGCTGCGATTTTTCTGGCAAACCAGAAGGTGGTAAATTCGCACTGGGAATGTACTACGTCCGGCTTCCACCAGATCATTTCTTTTAGATACTGTCTGCCGATTCCAAGGGTAATCCTTGCTCCCGGATAGATTTTTCCTGCTCCCACAGAAGGCAGATACCAGACACTGCCCTCTCTTTTGGAATGCTGGAACCAGCCGTTCTGTTCCCGGTTCTGGGCCAGAGTCAGAACCCGCACTTCATGACCAGCTGTTTCCAGTTGTTTCTGTAAATTTAAAACAGATGTGACGACTCCGTTTACGGATGGAGTGTACCAGTCTGTGGTAATTAAGATTTTCATACGATATTTCCGCTCCTCTTTCCTGCTTCGGTTGTTTCTGAATACAGGATAGCATGGGAAAGGAAAAAATCAGGGGATAAGAAATGGAAAGAGTTGGGAAGAAAAACGAAAGAATTTCGAAAGAAGAGGCGCTAGGCTGGAGGTGGGCGATTGCCCAAAGGACGCTGGGCTGAGGGGAATGTGCAGTCTTTCTGACACGCTGCGAGACCTGCTCACCGGGCGTCTGCCCTCATTGCTGTCCCTGGCGGTAAACTCGCCTGCGGCTCAAACAACCGCCAGATGCCAGCTGGCAGCCGCCCGATTCCCAACGGTCACTTGCGATAGTCAGAAAGGGACTGCACACTTCCCCCGCTCCAGCTGTTTATTAAAAAAAGAAACACCCCTACGCAGCTTCGCTGCTCTCCCAGACTGCCGCCACTTCTTTCCGGGAGGCGGGTGGAGTGAAGCCGGGATGCGCAAAAAAAAGAAGAAACATTCTGTGTTTGATACCTGCCCGGAGCTCTTGAAACGATGGATCTGCGTTATGAGCCGTCAATCTATTTGTTCGAGTGTAAGCGAGTTATAGATTGGCGGCTCATGTTTTTAGCAGATCAGTCGCTTCTTAGAGATCCGCGGCTGGCGAAACTCAAGAATGTTTCTCTTTTTAGCGTGACCGGCGTCCTGCAGGCGGCCTATCTGCAGCACCAGAATGCTTCTTTTTTTCGTGACCGGCATCCTGCAGATGTTCTGTCAGCGGCCTGGCCAGTGGATCAGGAATGTCTTGCCGAAACTGCAGCTGCCTTTCGAAACAGGATCATTCCGATCACAAACAGCACGGCGATCATCCCCACTCCTTTGTTAATGTCTCCTGTCAGCTGGGAGACCACGCTGACCAGTGTGGTTCCCACAAAAGATGCTCCCTTTCCGCAGATATCCATCAGTCCAAAATACTCCCCAGACTGTTCTGCGGGAATGATTCTGGTATAGTAAGAACGGGACAGTGCCTGTACACCTCCCTGGAACATGCCCACCAGCACAGCCAGAATCCAAAACTGTGTCTGCGTATGCAGGAACATAGCAAAAACCGCGATTCCAAAATATGCGGCAATGCAGACCGTAATCAGAGTCTCCGTATTATATTTCTGCGCCAGTCTTCCAAAAAGAATTGCAAACGGAAATGCAACTATCTGGGTCACCAGCAAAGCCAATAACAGTCCTGTACTGTCCAATCCCAAAGCGGCCCCATAGGTCGTAGCCATTTCAATGATCGTATAAACACCGTCAATGTAGAAGAAAAATGCCAGCAGAAACAAAAGAATCTTCTTCTCTTTTTTAGCCTTTTTTAATGTGCGCCCCAGTCTGCGGAAACTTTCCCGGAAAGCACCCTTCTGTTTCTCCACATAATTTTTCTGCTCATAGGTTTTTAACAGGGGAACGCTCATGCCGCCCCACCAGATGGCAATGACTGCGAAAGAAACCGCCATGGCCGTTTCCATTCCAATTCCCAGTTTTTCACAATTTAACACCAGAAGAAGGCAGGCCACAAAAGGCACACAGCTTCCAATATAACCCCACGCATATCCCTGGGAGGAAACCTCATCCATCCGCTCTTCTGTGGTCACATCCACCAGCATGGAATCATAAAAAATCAGGCTGCTGGAAAATCCGATTTTTGCAATCAAATAGATCACCAGGAAAATCAGCCACTGTTTGGCAAATCCAAGGGTAATGCAGCCAACGGCTCCTACCAGCAGGGAAATGAGAAAGATTGGCTTTTTGTATCCTTTGGTGTCTGCCAGTGTACCAAGCACCGGTCCCAAAACAGCGACTACCAATGTCGCTGCCGATGCTGCATACCCCCAGTACGCCATATACTCCACGGAAGATAATCCGCCGTTTCCTGCCAGATAATTAAAATAGATCGGCATAATGGTTGCTACCAGAAGCACAAATGCTGAATTTCCTACATCGTACAAAATCCAGTTCCGCTCCTGCTTTGTCAGTTTTGTTTTCATACGTTTTTCGCTGCCCCCTCATTTGGTTTTTTTCTATTATACAGGCTATCTGTTCAGAAAACCATCTTACTTTTGTAAAATTATGAACTACCACGATATGCGGATACCAGACAGAATGCTGTACGCCAGCAACACACGCCTGACACCGGAAAAACTAGCTGCAAGATTCAAAAGTGCAATCACGAAACAAGCTACAGATCAATAGAACCTTCACTTCAGTATCCCTATTAGTACTATTTAAATATAGTATTTCTGTTTATTTTTTTAAGAAGATACAATGATCTGCAAATTTAATTTGTTTTCTTCTTTTTCTGTTCATAATCCTTTTCTTTTCTTTATAAATTCTTCAGGATATAGACATATTTTTATCACATTTATTGGTTATACTTTTTCTTGTATTAGCGAAGAGCTAATATATTTCATAACTCACACATCGCAGTGCCCACACGCTGCGATGTACTCCCTCAAAATATTTTAATTTTTTCTCTTTCCTTTTAAGCAGGTCTCCGGTATCCCCCGGGGGCCTTTGCTTTTGCTTTTGATTATCTTTTTTATCCCATGGTCTGTTTCAAAATCATATAGCAGCCTGTCCCTGCGATAATGGACAGCAGGGTATTGTGTTTCCATTTATGAAGTCCTGCTGTCAAAAGTACAGCTGCAATTTCCGGAATTCCGTGTGTTTTCCCTGTAAAAGAAGTTCCTTTCAGGCAATATACTACCAGCATCCCCATGATGGCTGCGGGAAGGACTTTTCCAAGATATAGAATGGTTGCCGGTGTCCCCTTGGAAAAGATACCAAAGGGCAGAAAACGCAGCAGCTGAGTCACTGCCGCCATGACCAGAACCAGAATCAGGGAATGGGGCACATCAATGACTGTCTGCATGAAAAGACTCTCCTTTTTCTATAATTTTTTTCACACCAAAGAGTGCGGCTGTAATCCCAAGCATGGATGGGATCAGAAAATTAGAAGCACCAAATGCCATCAGACACACCAGGGAAATTCCAACACCGAGAAGTGCTGGCAGATGCTGTCTTGTCTTCTCCCACTGTTCCACAAAAATTACCACAAACAGCGCGGTCATGGCAAAATCTATGCCTTCTGTATCAAATGTCAGGGCACTTCCCAAAATTCCTCCCATCACGCTTCCAAAAATCCAGTAAAACTGATTCATCAAAGACACCAGAAAATAATACCAGCGTCTGCTGACTCCTTCCGGGACTTCCGCATCGCACACCAGAGAATAGGTTTCATCCGTAAGGGCAAAAATCAAGTACGGTTTTTCCGGCCCGGCCTCCCGGTACTTGTCCACCATGGACACACCGTAAAAAATGTGTCTGGCATTGACCATCAGCGTCATCAGAGCCGCCGAAACCAGAGAAGCGCCTCCTGCCATAAGATCCACGCCCACATACTGCATAGAACCTGCATAAATAGTAAGACTCATGAGAAACGCCCACCAGAACGAGTACCCTTTATCATTTAAAAGAATTCCAAATCCTGCTCCCAAGACAACATAACCTGCCATAACCGGTAAAGAAGAAAAAAACGCATACCGGATTGTCTTTTTGTTCATCATTGCTGTTCTCCGTTTTGTCAGATAAAATATTCGATGGTCTTTTCTGTGGTCAGCACGGTGTTTTTGTTGGTCAGCAGTACGGCTTCCCGTCCTTCTTCGGGGCCAAGAGAATACAACTCCAGCGTTTCTCTGTTGAAAAGCTTTTCCGGGACAATCCGGTTATGGGAAACAGGGGCATCCAGAATTACCTGGACTTCCGGTACTTCCGGAAACGGTTCGTCACAGTAATAAGGATCAAACATCCAAATCTGCCCGTCTTTGCAGCCATTTAACATGACATAATGCCATTCATCCAGAAACAGCCGCACCACCACAGCCCCTCCTCTTCGAAGAATGTCATTAATCCGGCTGGTATTTCCGAAAAACACCTGCTCTCCGGAAATGTACTGGCTGCTTACCGGAAAGTTTCCCACCTTGCCAAATTCATTCAGCCAGTTACTCAAAAACATCATTGCCATCCGGGATGTGCCGCTCTTTCCAGGCACGCCTTCTGCGCTGTAACAGTCCAGGCTGTATAACATCACATTGCGGATGACTTCCGGAGGAATGTCTTCCCGCTCAAACAGGTAGCTTAACGCATCCAGCATGGCTGTTGGCCCGCAGTCATAATCGGAAAGCTGATAATGCAGGGGATTTTTCATAAGTATGTTCTCCTCTCACCTTACTCCCATGGCATCTGAATCAGCCGGGCAATCAGCTGGGCGCCTTTCTCCAGATCTTCATAGGTCGTATATTCTTTTGTAGAATGTGCCTGATACATCCCGTTGGAAAGAACCAGGCCTGGAATGCCATGTTTTGCAAAGCTGTTGTTGTCGCTTCCGCCAAAGGTTTCCGTCAGGCCTCCAGGCAGCCCCAGATCTTTGCAGGCTTTCTGAAAATGCCGGACAACCACCTCTGTTTTTTCTGTCTCATAGGCTTCCAGGTGGATTTCCATTTCTGCCTGGCAGGATGCGCCTGCATTTTCTGCTTCTTTTTCAAAAATGCGCTTTATATTCTCCATGCAGGCCAGGGCTTTTTCATGGGCGAAGCTTCGGATTTCTCCCTGCACCATGCAGGCTTCCGGCACAATGTTGGTGGCAGTGCCGCCCTGTATCAGTCCGATGTTGCAGGTGGTATCCTGATCCAGATGCCCCTGGGGCACCTCGGCTATGGCTTTCGCTGCCGCCACAATGGCATGAATTCCTTTTTCCGGCTCAAATCCTGCATGGGCGGCCTTTCCTTGGACGGTAATCTGGAAGGAAATTAAAGAAGGGGCTTTTGCTGCCGCCATGCCCACCGGACCGGAAAGATCCAGGACATAGGCCTCTTTTCCCCGAAGTTTTGTAAAATCAAAGGCACTGCTTCCTTTGATATACACTTCTTCTGCTGCCGGAAAGAGAATTTCCAGATCCCGGTGTGGACATCCTGCTTCCTGAACCATGCGGATTCCCTCCAGAATCTGTACAAGCCCTGCCGCATCATCTGCACCAAGCACGGTATCTCCTGCGGATGTGATGGTTCCATCTTCCAGAAAAACAGCTTTTTTGTGAATGGCAGGCGCCACGGTATCCATATGGGCACACAGAAGAACAGGCGGTCCTGGAAGGGTTCCTTTTAAAATACCAAGAATATTTCCGGCATTTCCTCCAATCACTTCTCCGGCCTTGTCTTCTTCCACTTCTGCTCCCAGTTCTGCCAGTTTTTTCTTTAAATAGTCTGCCATCTGCCGCTCCCCAAAACTTGGAGCATCGATTTCCACCAGCCGGGCAAATTCCCGGCAGATTCTTTTCTTTCGGTTCTCTTCTGACATTTTCACACGCCTCTTTTCTGTTATCCCTATGGTGCCTTCTGCCTTTGCCATATTTATTCAGTCTTACGCCTTATTATACAAACCTGGACCCTATCCGGCAAGACTGTTTTACAAAAAAACCACACAACAAAGAAGCGCCATGCAGATGGGATTTCCACCTGCACAGCGCCTCAACTGTGATTTGTTTTTTATTTTATTTCAGCATATAATCTTTTAAAATGCCGTGCTCTTTCAGTAATTTTTCGATATCAGTGCCTTTTACAACGCTAAGGAGCGGTTTTTTGATCAGATTCAGAGGACCAGGCAGTTCGATCTCCAAAGGAGATTTGCCGTCCATCAGCTTCACGCTGGAATCCAGCAGGTCGCGGACATCATATACGCTTCCCCATACTTCCGGAACACCTCTGTCAACGCCAAGCAGTCCGTAAACGGCTTCCATCGCGGTACGCACTGAATATTCGGTAGTGAAGATGGTATCACGCGGAGTCTCGGCAAACTGTCCAAGGAACGCGAAGTTTACACAGCCATCGGGGATAACGTCCGGACGGTCACCATGTCTTCTTGGCATAAAGAATGCGGTAATGTACGGCATCATGGTCGGTACGCATACTGCACTGTTCTCTGCCAGCTCTTCGATCTGCTCTGTTGGAACTCCCAGATGGTACAGCCACTCTTCGGTGATTTCCTTGCCGGTACACTCTTTCATCGGTTTCTTAATGTAGTCGCCCGGTACATCGGTAAACAGGCTGTAAACCCATACGCATACCTTTTCTTTGTCCTGATCCTTGAACTGGCCCTGACGGTTGATGGTCCAGCTTAACAGCCATTTAGAATCTTTGCAGGTGACGATACCGCCGGTAACCACATTTCCGGTTCTCGGATCACGCTTGCAGATGTTGGTGATATACGGAATGATCTTGTCATCCAAGGTGGTGATGGTAGCAGATTCCCAGTTGGTCTTGGCAACATCAGAGCAGAATTTCTCCGGATGTCCAAAGGACGGATCCTGTTTTGCAATGTTTTTCCACAGGCTCCAGCAGCCGCTGGTACGTACTTCTGCATCGCCGTTTGGTGCATGATCCTGATCACCGTAGATGGTACCCTCGGTACAGCTTCCGTTGGTTACAAATACCAGATCATTTTCGGTTAAGAGAATGCCTTTCTCCACACCTTTGACCTTGCACTCAATGGCTTTTGCCACTTTCTTTCCATCGGAAATCTCAAAGATTACGTTGGTGACTTCGGTGTTGAACTGGAAGTCTACTCCTGCATCCTCCAGGTATTTTTTCATCGGAAGGATCAGAGATTCATACTGATTGTACTTGGTAAATTTCAGGGCACTGAAATCAGGCAGTCCGGAAATATGATGGATGAAACGCTGGATGTACAGCTTCATCTCCAGAGCGCTGTGCCAGTTTTCAAATGCGAACATGGTCCTCCAATACAGCCAGAAGTTGGATTCAAATACTTCCTCATCGAAGAAGTCTTCGATCTTCTTATCATACAGATCTTCATTGGGAGTGAAGAACAGCTTCATGATTTCCATGCAGCCTTTCTGGCTTAATCCGAATTTTCCATCGGTATGGGCATCCTTGCCACGGTTCTCGGTTGCACGGCATAAGGAGTAGTTCGGGTCATGTTTGTTCAGCCAGTAATACTCATCCAGAACAGATGCTCCCGGCGTTTCCAGAGATGGAATGCTTCTGAACAGATCCCACAGACACTCGAAATGGTTTTCCATTTCACGTCCGCCTCTCATCACATATCCTCTGGTGGGATCGAAGATACCATCGCAGGCACCGCCTGCAATGTCCATAGCCTCCAGGATGTGGATATGGGAACCGGGCATCTGTGCGTCTCTTACCAGGAAGCAGGCCGCAGCCAGAGAAGCCAGGCCGCTTCCTACCAAGTAAGCGTTCTTCTCATCTACGCCTTCTGGTTTTTCCGGACGTGCAAATGCTTCGTAGTTGCCGTTTGTATAGTAAATTCCTTTGCTGTTTTTCTCGTATTTCCCGCGCTCAGTATTGCGGTAATCGCTGGTTGCTTTTTCAACTTCTTTTTTCTCGATTTCATGTTCTTTGCGGCTTTTTGCTGCCAGAGCTGCTGCTCCTGCACCTGCTGCCACCAGTGCTGCCATACCTAATGTTGAATGTTTCTTTGCCATATGGAAAACCACCTTTCTATGCGATTGATCTTGTGATGGATCTGTGTTTCTTGTCTATGCCTGTATTCTAGTCTGTGTGGTTCTTTTGTGCAATTAACAAACTATAAAGAATGATAAAATTTTTGTCATCCCCGCCGTTTTGTAAAGTATTCCTCTTCCATGTTTTTTAAAGATCCTTGAATATTTCCCCGCATGGTCACGCCAATTTTCTCTGTCAGCACTTCTGGACTCTCTTTCATACCCTGGCGGATCCAATCCAGCATCACGCCCACAAAGCTGTACTTGTAAAAATGGGCAATGAATTCCAGGTCTTCCTCCGGCAGGCTCATTCCCTCTGCCTGTTCTTCCACCACGCCCTTGATCAGATCATAGGTCACCTGAAACA
Source organism: uncultured bacterium (assembly GCA_905214955.1). Taxonomy (GTDB): domain Bacteria; phylum Bacillota; class Clostridia; order Lachnospirales; family Lachnospiraceae; genus Limivivens. The sequence goes on along the minus strand of CAJMON010000016.1, from coordinate 24,847 downwards.
GATAATTTTCAATCTGTTCTCTGCTCACACTGCGGTATACATTTAAGATAAACGGCTTGTTTTCCTGGACAGCTTCAAAGATCTGCAGAAGCCCCTCCTGCCAGTCCGCATACGTCTTTTTCCCCTGGAGAGCTCTTGTGGCATCCTCAATACAGGCCCATTCTACCAGATCATAAATATCTTTAAAATGATAATAAAACGCCATCCGGCTGATACCACAGTCATTGGTAAGATCATTGATGGTGATTTTGTCCAGGGGTTTTACCAGAAGCAGTTTTTTCAGGGATTCTTCCAGCGCCTGTTTTGTCAGATTCGGCATTTGCAATTCCTCCTGCATATTTTTTCTTTTGTGCGGTTCCTTGTGCCTCGAAGCTGTCTTTATTATACCCTGAAACTGCCATTTTCACCAGAAAATCTCTTCAGAAACTTTTCGCTGCTTTCTGGATTTTCCGGAAGGGATATGCTAAAATGGCGGTGCAAAACCACTGGAACCTGGGTGCCCAAGTACATGTGGTACGAAATAATCGAAAACACCGAGGAGATTTTTTATGATACAGGATATTGAACCCCACCATCTTTTTAACGAATTTACCCCCAAAGTTCCGGCAGATGAAGATCTGGTCTTTGTATTTTCCGGCCCAAAACTGCTGGCAGATATTCAGGAGGACTCCTGCCATTTTCCCCATATCAGGGAGCTGCAGGCAGCAGATCTGAATGAAAACCTGATCTGGCTTTTCCGGCTGGATGAAACTTCCTGTTTCCTGCTGGAACTTTCCCAAGAAACTGCCGAAGCATTCTGCCAGGAAAACTCAGGATTTTCCATGCATTCTCTGAAAGAATTCCGGGGCTGCCTTCCCAAAGAAGAAGTGTTTGCCGCCATGACAGCTTTTCATCTCTATGACTGGTATCGGAACAACCGTTTCTGCGGCCGCTGCGGACATCCTACGGTTCCGGATACCAAACAGCGGATGCTTTTCTGCCCGGAGTGTAAAAATATGATCTTTCCCAAAATCGCCCCTGCCATCATTGTGGGCGTTATTGACGGAGACCGGCTTCTTCTCACAAAATATGCCGGCCCCGGACACAAAAGTTATGCCCTGGTAGCCGGCTTTACGGAGATTGGGGAAACGGCAGAACAGACCGTGATGCGGGAGGTCATGGAAGAAACCGGACTGAAAGTAAAAAATATCCACTATTACAAAACCCAGCCCTGGGGCATAGCCTCCGACCTGCTTATCGGCTATTTTGCGGAGCTGGACGGAGATGCTTCCATCACCCTGGATCAAAACGAGCTGGCCATGGGAGAATGGGTATCCCAAAAAGATCTGGATCTTCCGGACGATGATTTCAGCATGACCAGCCAGATGATTGCTCAGTTTGCCCTCCATGGAAGAAATGTTTTAGAACCCTAAAAAACAGGGAGCGTAGGACTCTATACGAATCATACACTCCCTGCTTTTTCATTTTTAAAGGTATGCATAAGTAATCATCGGCGTTTCTTCCAGAATGCTTAAGCTTGCAGCCTGATATAAAATCACACCTGCCTGTGGCGCACGGCATACATAGAGAACTTCGCCAAAGAAATCCCGGATTTCTCCCAAAACTTCATCCTCTTCAAACCGGTCTCCCGCTTTGTGGAAGGGATACCAGCATCCTGTGAACGGAGAAATCTCATAGATCACATCTTTTAAAATGATCTGTTTTCCTGAGGCATCTGCCTTAGAAATTCCGGCGCAAATCTCCGGCTTCTGGTAGAGATAGGAAAGAATCCGGCGTACATCCTGCTTATCTGCCTGGACTTCTTCCCGGCTCCACAGGCCTTTTCCGCCTCTCTCCAGAAGAATGCTGGGAATTCCAAGGGAATTCGCATAATTGTAGGCGCCGCCTGCGGTCACATGGGACTCTACAATGTAATCCACGCTGGTCTGTCTGGCCATTTCCAGGGCTGTCTCTTTCACAGACTCCTTCACCAAGCCTACATAGTAGACATACGGATGCAGTTCTTCATATCCATCTCCACAGTGAAGATCAATATAATAATCTGCCTTGGAAAACAGCTCCTTTTCTATGGTCCGGCAGATACATGCAGAAACACTGCCATCTTCCTTTGAAGGAAATTCCCGGTTCAGATTTTTCCCGTCCTCATAGACAAGGCTCATGGTTCTGTGGGTAAATCCACTGACATTGACGATGGGAATAATCACCAAAGTTCCGGGAATTTCTTCCGGTTTCAGCTCCTGTGCCAGTTCCACTGCCGCCTGAATTCCCACGTATTCTGCGTTGTGAACTCCGCCGGTAATCAACGTTACCTTTCCTGTCCCTCCGCATATGACTGTCATGGGAAGCTCATAACAGCATCCTTCTACAGCCAGCCAGCCCTGTTTTACCTCTCCGGGCTTTACTTCCAGATTTCCAATCTGCACTTTTGTTCCCTCCTGTATTCCTTTTTCCATTCATCTTTAGACTCAGTCTTTCAGAATTCTTTCTTTCACATCTTCTGCGGTATAAGCTTCCGTAAGAGCTTTCAGATCCTCCGGGGTGGTATCTTCATTGTATACTTTCATAACCTGCATCAGATCTTCACAGCTGTATGCATTTTCATAAATTCCTGTTGTATATCCATAAAGCTTCAGAAACTCTTTTCTGGTCTCTGCCTTCCAGAATCCCTGATACAGACGGACGCTTCCATTGTCTGCAGAATTCGCGTCTACATCTCCAGTGATTGCATTTACCATAACTGCAAAAGCCGGGCCTGCCATGGACGCATACTTTCCTTTCCGGATTTTCCGGATCATACACAATAACACCGATCTTCCACTCTTCGCTGCTTTCTTCTGCACAGGTACTGATACCGACAAATACAAACAACAGAATGGTGCCGATCAACATTCCAAGCAGTCTCTTTCTCTTTTTCATAGATTAAACACCTTTCTGCAGACTGGAAGCCGCATAGCTGCAGGCAGCCAGATGATCCGGAGTAATTTCCTGCAGTTCCTGGCGTTTATTTCTACATCCTTCCGTACAATGTTCGCAGCGGTTCTGGAACGGACAGCCCTTTGGTACATCCAGTGGACTGGGCGCTTCACTTTCAATGCTTTCGATTTTGGTATGCGGGTCCATGTGAATGGAAAACTGTGCTCCAAGAAGCGCCTGTGTATAAGGATGCACGGATTTTTCCATAACATCTGCACCAGGAATTACTTCCACGATATTTCCCAGATACATCACTGCAATCTGATGGGCAAAAGACTGGATCAGCGCCAGATCATGGCAGATAAATACCATACTGATATTCTTTTTTTTCTGAAGCTTCACCAGCAGTTCAATGACTGTCTTCTGAACGGATACGTCCAGTGCGCTGGTAGCCTCATCGCATACCAGAATTTCTGGTTCCAGGGACAGGGCTCTGGCAATGCTGACTCTCTGTCTCTGGCCGCCGCTCATATTGTGAGGGTAGCGGTACAGAAAATCTGCCGGGAGCTCTACCATTTCCAGAAGTTCTTTTGCTTTTGCTTCTTTGTCTTTTCGTTTCAGCCGTCCATAGTTTCTCAGCGGCTCCGTGAGAATATCCACGATTTTCATTTTCGGGTTAAAAGATGCCAGCGGGTCCTGAAACACCATCTGAATGTTCTGGCGGTTTTCCCAGGTTTCTTTTGGGGAAAGCCCTGTCAGATTTTTTCCGTGGTATAAAATTTCTCCGGACGTAGGTTTATCCAGGGAAAGCAGCATTCTCACAAACGTGGATTTTCCGCAGCCGCTCTCTCCTACGATTCCCAGTGTTTTTCCTTTGTAAACTTTCAGATTTACATCATTACACGCAGTCAGCACACGGCCTCCAGATGCCGGAAACTGTTTTACAATGTGTTTGGCTTCCAGAAGGACTTCTTCATTTTCAAACAAAACGTTCCCCTCCCATCTCCGGCACTGCTGCCAACAATTTCTTCGTGTACGCATTTGTGGGATGGTTCATGACCTGATCCCTGGTGCCCTGATCTACTACCTTTCCATTCTGCATCACGATCAGCTGATCCGCCATGTAAGCTGCCACGCCAAGGTTGTGGGTTACAATGATAATACCTGTTCCGGATTTATCACGCAGTTCCATCATCTGCCGCACGATCTGTGCCTGTGTCGTCACGTCCAGTGCGCTGGTGGGTTCATCCGCAAGCAGAAGCTCCGGATTGAAGGTCATTGCCATGGCAATTCCCACTCTCTGGCGCATACCGCCGGAAAGCTGATGGGGGAAGCTTTTCATGACATTTTCTGCATCCGGCAGACGCATTTTCTGAAGCATGGAAACAGCCAGTTTCCATGCCTCCTCCTTTGACATTCTGCTGTGTGTGCGGATGTATTCTACATACTGGCTTCCGATCCTGCGGATGGGATTTAAGGTTCCTCCGCAGTCCTGAAAAATCATAGAGATTTTTGTGCCGCGGAGCTTTCTCCATTCCTCTTTGGAATTTCCCAGCAGGGATTTTCCCTGGAACAGGATATCGCCTCCTGTTACCTGGCCGCCTCCAGCCAGTGCTCCAAGGACCGCACGGATTACCGTTGTTTTTCCGCTTCCGCTTTCTCCAACTACGCTGATGATCTCACCCTTTTTCATGGAAAGATGAAAATGCTCTACTGTGGGTGCCTGACTGCCGTACTGTATCGTCAGATCTTTTATTTCCAGCATATGTTACTCCTTTTTATTCTGCCTGTGCCAGCGTAATATCCTTTGTCAGCCAGTAATAATCCATCGGATACATCTTCACACCAGTTACACGTGTGTTGGAGAACAGATAGGTGGTCTCATAACCAAAGAATACGGTTGCTGCATCATCCATGATGTGCTGCTGAATCTGTTCAATCAGATCTTTTCTTGCTTCCTCGTCAAAGGTTCCTGCCAGCTCATCCAGTAAGGAATCTACTTCCGGATTGTTGTAGCCGGCGGTATTGTTTGCAGAAGTGCTGTACCAGTTCTCACGCAGGTAGTTTTCCGGATCTCCGGTATTTGCAACCAGTACGTTCCAGATCAGCAGGTCATACTGTCCGGAGTCACGCATATCCAGCAGGGTTTCATAACTTACGGTGTTCAGTTTGATGTTAATTCCGATGTCTTTTAAGTTGGACTGAGCTGCCTGAGCGTAAACACCCAGTTCTGCACGGCTGGTGTAGATTACAAAGTTTAATTCCAGTTTTTCTCCTTCCGGAGTTTCTACATAGCCATCACCGTCAATGTCTTTGTATCCGGCTTCTTCCAGAAGCGCTTTTGCTCCTTCCGGATCGTAAGTATTTTCATCGTTCAGCTCATCAAAGCCAAAGTCCAGAGTCGGCGGTACCGGAGCTTTTCCAGGAGTTGCGCCTCCCTCCAGCAGAACGCTGCAGTAGGTTTCTTTATCAAGACCGCGCAGCAGTGCCTGACGCAGTTTCAGGTCTTTTAACGCACCGTTCTGGTTCATAAATGCATAAGTGGAACGCAGGGACTGCAGTTCCTGAATGTCATAGTTTGGATTTCCGTCAAACTCAATCAGATTCTCTGTTTTCAGGTTGTAGGCAATGTCGATTTCTCCGGTCTGCAGTGCCATGGAACGGGTGGTCTGGTCATCAATACACTTTAAAGTAACACGGTCCAGAGGCACTTCTCCATCCCAGTAATATTCATTTTTTACCACAACACACGCATCGGTGGGGCTGAAAGATTCTACTGCATACGGTCCAGTACATACCGGTCCCTGCATTGCAAATGTAGAATCATCCACATTGGTATCTACGATCAAGAACAGCGGATCTGCCAGGCTTCCGGCCATGTTTGCATTTGCTCTGTTTAAGTGGAAAATCAGGTTCTGTCCGTCAATTTCCATGCTTTCCAGATCGAAGAACTCCGGTACACGGTTGCTCTTTTCAATGGTACGCTCCAGGGATGCTTTTACCATCTCTACCGTCATATCATCTCCGTTGGAGAATTTTACGCCTTCACGAATCTTAAAGGTCCAGGTCTTTCCGTCCTCGCTGTTTTCCCAGCTTTCTGCCAGACAGGGAACCAGTTCTCCGTTTTCATCAAATTTTGCCAGGCACTCACCGATGGCATATCTGGATACTACCCAGCTGAAATACTGCTCTGTGGGCTCCAGGGTATCTGCAAAACTGGTAACGCCAATATTGATCTCGCCTGCTGCAAATGCGGTAGAAGCCGGGATTCCTGCAAAAGCTACTGTACATGCTGCGGTGATTGCTGCCATTCTCTGAAATAATCTGTTTTTCATCTCTGTCTCCTTTTTATTCTCTATTTTTTTTCTAAAGTTACTGGTTTCTTGGGTCTAAAATATCCCGGATGCTGTCTCCCAGCATATTGAATACAATTACAACAATGACAATGGCAATTCCCGGTGCGATCATCAGCCAGGGCGCTTTTGCCATGTAGGTACGTCCTTCGTTTAACATCAGTCCCCACTCCGGAGTCGGCGCCGTAGCTCCAAATCCAAGGAAGGACAGGGAAGCCAGTTCCAGCATCATGGTTCCGATATCTGCTGCGGCGGTAACCACCATCTGTGTAATCATGTTTGGAAGAACATGCTTCCACAAAATTGGCAGGGTCTTTGTTCCGTTTACCACGGCTGCTTCAATAAACAGGCTCTTTTTTACTTTTAAAACCATACTTCTTGCAAGACGGGCGTATTTTGTCCAGCTTACAGCGGAAATGGCGATTACAGCATTTACCAGATTCGGGCCAAGCATACCGGCAATGGCGATGGCCAGTACCAGACCTGGGAAGGAAATCATCATATCGGCAATCCGCATAATTACTTCATCTACAAGGCCTCCAAAATAACCTGCCAGAACTCCCAGAACAGTTCCTACTACAAAAATCACGGCTACCAGAATCAGAGTAGATACCAGAGAAGTCCGTGTTCCGAAAATCACACGGGACAGCAGGTCACGTCCCAGCTTGTCTGTTCCAAGAGGATACTCTTTGCAGGGTGCCTTTAAGGAATCCAGCATCACGGCTTCCAGGGGATCCTTCGGAGCAATCCAGGGTGCAAAAATGGCAACTCCAACAATCACCAACGCCAAGATCAGGAACAGGGTAAACTGTTTATGTTCCACAAAAATATTTTTCTTTTTCAACTTACCGTTCCTCCTTCAGCCTTGGATCTAAGTACTTATAGGAAAGGTCCACCAGCAGGTTGATCACCATATATAAAATAGCAATCCATAATACGTATCCCTGAACCAGCGGATAGTCTCTGCAGGAAATTGCTTTTACCGCCATGCTTCCCATTCCAGGCCAGTTGTAAATGATCTCGACCACTGCCGTTCCTCCAAGCAGACTTCCCAGAGAAAGTCCCAGCAGTGTTACAAGGGGCAGCATCACGTTTGGCAGCACATGTTTCCACAAAATCGCTGTTTCCGTAATTCCACGCATTCTCGCACCGGTTACATAATCCTGGTGCAGTTCCTCCAATACCGCACTTCTCACCTGTCTGGTATATTTTGCAGACATGGCCAGTGCCAGGGTCACAGAAGGCAGGATCATTGCTTTCAGATCTGTGGTTCCTCCTGCTACATTGACCCAGCGCAGCTGCACGCCAAAGATACTCAGCAGAATCAGTCCAAGCCAGAAGCTTGGAACAGATACTCCGATAAAGGTCACCCCTCTTACCAGGTAGTCCGGCCATTTGTTCTGATAAACGGCCGCTGCAATTCCCATGGGAATGGAAATCACAATCATCAGGAGCAGCGCCAGAAGCGACATCTGAAGTGTGGGCCAGAAGCAGGATACCAGCTTCTGTACAACAGGAACTTTCATGGAATAGGACATTCCCATATCTCCGGTCAGTACCCCTTTCAGCCAGGAACCATACTGTACTAAGAACGGTTTGTCCAGTCCAAGTTCATGTCTTGTCTGTTCCAGCAGTTCCGGTGTCGGAAGATTTCCGCATTCTGTCAGCATGATTTCCGCCGGATCACCCGGTGATAAGTATGTCAGTGCAAACGTAAAAAAGCTGATTCCAATTAAAACGATCAGGATCTGAATACATCTTCTTCCAATTTGTTTTTTTGTCATTTTTTCTTTCTCCTTTCCACATTTTATGGCTCTTTCCCCCCATTTGCCTTCTCAATGAAATCCTTCGTTTCAGACACTTTTTCGCGCAAAAAAATACTCGTACCATTCGATACGAGTATTATACTGCTACACAAAATAAGATGTTTCCTATCTACCGTAAGAATCATAGTTGAGATCAATTGTAAGCAGTTCTCCTGACTTAAGTTCTTCGCAGCAAAACACCTTCCCAAGCTTTTTCCGCAAAAATGCCCAGTGGTGTGCCATTTTGCCGCTCCCTATCACAGTGACGGGATCGTACCGGATTTTCACCGGTTTCTCTATGAATCCTTTCGGAACTTACAACGGCTGGTTCTAAACCAGCAAATGTTATTCAGTTTATTTCTATTTCATTATAAAGGAAATCTTCGCTTCTTGTCTACTTTGTTTCCCTTCACATATTGCTCTTTTTTATACAATTTTTGCGTTCTTTTTATTGAATTTTTATCTTCACAGTTTTGCTCCAGACACCGTAAATGGTTTTCCCGGAAGCTTTTTGATATCCTCGGATCCGCACATAATCCGTTCCATACTGCAGGGTCTTTCCCTGATAAGTCACCTTGACATTTTCTTTCAGGAATTCTGTTGCATCGGTAAACCTGGCGCTGTCTCCATTTTGCACCTCTACTGTTTTCAGGTCTGACAGTTCCAAAGAATCAACAAAAAAGCCAGTATACACGGTTCCACGGTAGGAACCGCAGCCTTTCACAGCCACTGTTGCTTTCCCTGCATGAAGATTACCAAAATATTCCAGGGCCCCGGAATAACTTCTTGTTTCTTTCATCACAACGGTGTACCGTTCTTCGGCTGCCTCTGTGTTCAGATGAAAGCCCATAAAAACAGCCATCACCAGAAACCGAAGGAACACCGCTGCTGTAGGTAGTTTTTGTTTCTTTTCCTGATTCATTATTTTCTCTCTTTCCTCCATTTTTTCATACAAAACAAGTGTCATTCCAGTCAAACGGTACGCAAAATTATTAATACCATCAACGACTGAATCCGGTGACAAATCTATTTTTTACGATGCACCCGTTGACGAACTTTTTTCATCATGCTATACTCTGCGCCAGTTAGTTCAGTCTAATTAGTTTAAACAAATTTATGGAGGTTTTGTTATGAATTATAAAAAAGTGCTTCTTCTCTGTGCCCTTTGCATCAGTGTATGCGGAATGTCTGTTTCCGCTTCTGAATCCGAAACTGCAGAATCTGAGACTGTCAGTTCCGAGACCAGCTTCCCCCTTACCATTGAACACGCCTTTGGGGAAACCGTTATTGAGAGCAAACCGGATCGGATTGCTGCCGTCGGCTGGGAAAATCAGGATACTCCTCTGGCACTGGGCGTGGCACCGGTTGGTGTTTCCACTGCCAATTATGGACTTGTCACCGAAAACAATCTCCATCCCTGGACCGATGAAGCCTTCAAAGAACTTGGTGTAGACAGCCCGGTTGTCTTTGACGATGTGGACGGACTGGATTTTGAAGCCATCAGCGACACCAATCCGGATGTGATTCTGGCTTCCTATTCCGGACTGACTCAAGAAGATTATGATACCCTGACCCAGATTGCCCCTGTAATCCCCTACAAAGAAGCCGCATGGCAGACTACCTGGAGAGAGCAGACCATTGAAAATGCAGAGGGCATGGGCATGAAAGCAGAAGGCGAGGCAAAAGTAGCTGAAGTGGATGCCCTGATTCAGGAAAAACTTGCCGAGCATCCGGAACTTGCCGGTGTGAAAACTGCTTTCTGCTGGATCAATGCAGATGATCTGAGTACCTTCTATGTATACCTGCCCACCGCAGATCCCCGGGCTGCTTATCTGCTGGATCTGGGACTTGCCCTTCCGGACAGTGTTCAGAACCTGGCCGGAAACACCACAGACTTTTCTGTAACCATGAGCCGTGAAAATGCTGATCAGTTAAGCGATGTGGATATGATTGTTGCCTATGGCGATGAATCTCTGCTGAAAGCCGTACAGGCAGATGAACTCATGAGCCAGATTCCTGCTGTGAAAAATGGAGCAATGGTTCTAATTGACAGCACCACTGCCCTGGCTGGAGCTGCTACACCATCTATCCTCTCTATCCCTTATGAGATTGATGAATATCTGGATCTGCTGTCTGCTGCGCAGGCAAAGATCAAATGAAAAAGCAGCATTTTATACTGACTGTCCTGCTCAGTTTTTCCTGCCTGGCACTGTGTGTGCTGGCCTCGATAGCCTGCGGAGCCAAATCCGTGGGCTTTCCCGTTGTTATCCAGAGTATTCTTGGCATTGGAGAAAAAACCTTTGAAACATCTGTTGTTATGGCTCGTGTTCCAAGAACCGTCTTTGGCATTCTTGCCGGTGCAGCCCTGGCTGTTTCCGGCGCTCTTATGCAGGCAGTCACCCGGAATCCCATTGCAGATCCCAGTATTCTGGGCGTGAATACCGGTGCCTCTTTGTTTGTGGTATGTGGAATTGCGTTTCTTCATATTTCTACAGGACTGGAATATATCTGGCTGGCTTTTGCCGGTGCAGCACTGACCGCCATTCTGGTTTATGGTCTTGCTTCCATCGGAAACGGCGGAGCCACGCCCCTGAAGCTTGCGCTGGCTGGCGCTGCCGCCAGCACTGCTCTTCAGTCTCTGGTAAATACCGTTATGCTGCCAAGCAGCCAGGTCATGGATCAATTCCGTTTCTGGCAGACTGGAAGCGTTGGCTGTGCCGGATGGGGAGAAATCCGTCTTCTTCTGCCTTTTTTCCTCATCGGATTTGCTGCCAGTATTTTTCTGGCTCCCTCTTTAAATACCCTGGCCCTGGGAGACGATGCAGCCACCGGCCTGGGGCTGAATGTACCTCTAATACGCGGTGCTGCTGCACTGGCCGGAGTCCTTTTATGCGCTTCTACCACTGCTCTTGCCGGTCCTATCGGTTTTGTGGGACTGATGATTCCCCACTTGATCCGAATGCTAATTGGACCGGATATGCGGAAAATTCTTCCCTTATCCGCCATCTGCGGCGCATCTCTTCTTCTTTTTGCGGACACCGCAGGCAGGGTGCTTGGCCGTCCCGGCGAACTGGAATCAGGAATTGTGACTGCGCTGATCGGCGCCCCCGTATTTATTTTTATCATTCGAAAGGTTAAGGTGAGCTCTCTATGAAAAAACAACTTTCTCCGGCCGCCAAAGGTTTTCAGAAACGTCAGCGCCGCTATGTGCTCACCTGTATTTTTCTGCTTCTGCTGACTCTCGTTCTTGCAGGAATGATGATGGTTTATGGAAATACCATCTATTCCCCTAAAACCGTTTTTCAGGTGCTTTCCGGTGCAGACATTAACGGCGCCGCCTTTACGATCCGCACACTGCGCTTTCCAAGAATGCTTACCGGGATTCTGTGCGGCCTTGCGTTTGGCCTCGCCGGAAACACCTTTCAGAAGCTTCTTGGAAATCCTCTGGCAAGTCCGGATATCATTGGCATCACATCCGGAGCCAGTGTTGCTGCCGTGTTTGGTATCCTGGTTCTGAAACTGAACAACAATACCGTCTCCTGGATGGCAGCTGCCTCCGGCCTTCTTGTTTCCTCCCTGATTTACTTTCTTTCCAGGGGAAATGGCTTTTCCAATGCCAGGCTGATCCTCACTGGTATCGGAATGCAGGCTTTTTTGAATGCGGTGATTTCCTGGATGCTTTTGAAAGCTTCAGAATATGATGTCGCCAATGCCCTGCGCTGGCTTTCCGGAAGTTTAAATGGCGTAAAGCTGGAAAACGTCCCAAGGCTCGCAATGATAATCTTTGCTGCCGGACTTGGCATTCTGCTTCTGAACCGTCAACTGATGATGCTGCAGCTTGGAGAAGCCCACGCGGTCACTCTGGGTGTTCCGGTGAATGTGATCCGCCTGCTGCTGATCCTGCTTTCTCTTCTTCTGGTTGCATTTGCTACCTCCGTGACCGGCCCTATTGCCTCTGTGGCGTTTCTTTCCGGTCCCATTGCTTCCAGAATCAGTGGACATGGACGCAGCTGCCTGCTAAGCTCTGCCCTTACCGGAAGCGTTTTAGTCTTGGCATCTGACCTGATCGGACAGTTTGCCATGCCCTCCCGCTATCCTGTGGGTGTCGTCACCGGAATCTTAGGAGCCCCCTACCTGCTGTACTTACTGCTTCGCATGAATCGAAAAGGAGAACATGTCTGATGAACCATCCTGAACTTTTATCGGAAAATCTTTCAGCCGGATACGATGGACAGCCCATCCTTTCCAATGTCAGCATCAAAATTCCGCAAAATAAAATCAGCGTGATTCTCGGAGCCAACGGCTGTGGAAAATCAACGCTGTTAAAAACTTTCGCAAGACTTTTAAAACCGGAAGGCGGCACCATTACCCTGGATGGAAAAAACATTTCTTCCATTCCTTCCAGACAGATTGCCCAGAAACTGGGCCTCCTTCCCCAATCTCCCATTGTTCCGGAGGGAATCAAGGTGACGGATTTGGTAGCCAGAGGACGTTTTCCTTACCGGCGTGCCTTTGGCGGCTTAAGCACAGAAGACTTTCAGGCTGTCGAGGAAGCTCTGGAAATGATGGGAATTACTTCCCTGGCAGACCGCAGCGTGGATGAGCTTTCCGGAGGACAGCGCCAGCGTGTCTGGATTGCTCTGGCTCTTGCCCAGCAGACAGACATTCTGCTGCTGGATGAGCCAACCACCTACCTGGACATTTCCTACCAGGTGGAGATTCTGGATCTTCTCACAGACCTGAACCGGAAACGCCACACCACCATTGTCATGGTGCTCCACGACATCAACCTTTCTGCACGGTATGCGGATTACATTTTCGCCATGTGTAAAGGACAGCTGGCTGCCCAGGGAGCCCCTTCCCAGATCATCACACCGGCTCTGATGAAACAGGTCTACGGCCTGAACTGCCAGATCATTCCGGATCCGGTTTCCGGCACTCCCCTGATTATTCCAGAAGGCCGTCATCACCTGCAGCATTCAAGAGCCGCTTCGTAATTTTTGCACTCTCACTGCCGTTATGTTTCATATAAGAGCGGAACTGCCCTGGCGTGGTTCCGCTCCATTTTTTGAACATGTTCCGGAAAGCTGCCTGGCTCTGATAACCGGTCAGTTCTGAAATCTCCTCGATGGTCTTTTCTGTATTTTTCAGCAGGAAAGCCGCTCTGCTCATGCGGATCTGATTGGCATAATCCCAGATCGTCTGCTGATACAGTTTCTGAAATCCTGCTTTCAGCTTCTGCTCTCCAATTTTCAGTTCCTGGCTCAGGGCATAGATTGTTGGAAATGCATCTGCATTGTTCCGGATCTGGTCATGTGCCGCCACAATTTTCCGAAAGTCTTCTTTCGTAATCCGAATCTGCTTTTTCCCCACCTGTATTTTTCCTGCCAGAAGCGCTTCTCCATTCTGAAAGCTTTCTCGAATTTCCGGGCGGACCAGATGTGCAGCGAACAGACTGCTCATCCCTTTTAACAGTTCTGTGGTCATGGCTTTTTCTTTCAGCAGCCGTTCTGCTTCCAAAATTATGTCCTGAAGTTCCTGGGGCAGATGCAGATACCGGACATTCCGTTCCAGAAAATCCAGTGCTTTTTCAGAAATTCCAAGAAATGGCAGGATTTCTTTTTTCAGGTATTCCATTTCGATGGAAAGCTCAATCCCCTTGAAGTGCTGGCCTTTTTTCCAGCAGTTAATTCCTCCGCTGGCTTTTTCCATTGCCAGAAACATCGAGGGAATCGCCAGTTCTTCCATTTTATTGTCTACCAGAGAGTAGGTCACTCCTTCGTAAATGATTCCTGCATGAAGGTATTCTGTATCATACTGAAATTCTGACAGAAAATCTACGGAAACCGTATATTCTCCGATTCCAAACTGCATCGTATCCATGCTTCCAAAGGTATAAATATAGCCAATTTCAGGAGAAGACCAGTCATTTTCCATTCCGGAACCATCTCCGGTCTCATGTTTTTTCAAGCCGATCTGTTTGTAAAATACTGTCTGATAGCGGACAGGATCTTTTACCTGATGATAGATCAATGTCCCTCATCCTTTCCTTCGCACCGTTCCCAAAATGCCCGTTCAAACTCCTCTGCCTCATAGGAAAGATCCACCAGTTCTTTTTTCCAGGAGGACAGATACATACCGTCTGCCAGGCGTACGCCAGCACATCCTTCTTCTCCGGAAGCTATGAGGGGTGTCCCTTTTAAGAAGGCTTCCGCAAAATTCTCCAGCATTTTGACATAGGCATTTTTTTCTTCCGGGAGCTTTACCTCCCGCCAGGTTCCTTTGGGCTTTGCAAATCCTTCCGGGCTTTCCCGGCAGAAATCCCGCTCATTCACTTCCAGTTCGCAGATCATTACCTTGCCGTTTTCGCAGAGAATCTGCGCTTTTTCCAGGCTGATCTCCAGCCGGTTGGTGCCCGGTGCATCGCCTGTGGATGTCACAAAGACACCTGTGGCTCCTTTCGGAAATTCAAAATAAGCTGTCACATCGTCTTCCACCGGAAGGTCGTGCCATTTTCCTTCCTGGCAGAATGCCTGGACTTTGGAAGGCATCCCGCAGATCCACTGAAGCAGATCTAAGTTGTGGATGGCCTGATTAAACAATACGCCGCCTCCTGCCCGCTTCCAGGATGTCCGCCATCCTCCCAACCGGTAGTAACTGTCTGTCCGATACCAGTCCGTGATGATCCAGTTTACCCGTTTCAGCGCCCCGTACTGGCCGCTCTGCACTGCATCTCTTAACCACTGATGCCTGGGGGACGTGCGCTGGTTCATCATCACTGCCAGCAGATTTCCGGTTTCCTGTGCTTTTTTTACCATCCGCCCGCAGGCTCCTATGGTAAGTCCCAGTGGCTTGTCGCAGAACACAGCCAGACCTTTTTCCAGGGCTTTTAACACCAGCGGTTCATGAAGATCGTGGGGCATACACACCAGCACAGCATCCAGATTGTCATATTCCAGCAGATCTTCGGCCTCCTGAAAAATCCGGATTTCTTCTGGAAGAACTTCTTTTAATGCCTCCGCGGTTTCCGGATGCATCCGCGTCACAGCCGTCAATACCATGTCCGGCACCTGGCCGCTTCCGATCAGTTTTGCATAAAGGCTTCCAATGGCTCCCATGCCCAGAATGCCCATCCGGACAGGAGTTTTCTTTTCTCCGTTCATCTTTTCCCCTTTCTACTAATGTTGATGCCTTACGGATTGTTCCGTACTTCGTATCTCCATATCCACTGCGGCGGTGCTAAACGTGTGCCGCTGGCACACAGCACCTCACAATCCTGACATCATAATAGGTGCCCCAGAATACTCTGTGACACCTATTATATCTTGTTCTTTTTTTCTGTAAAAGGTTTTTCTTACTTATAATCGCCAAACTGGCTGTACAGTTCTTTCACTACATGATATGCCATCTTGGGACGGCGGTACTCATCCACGATTCCTTTGTTGTTCCGGCTCTTGGGACGGCGGATTGCCCACCAGACCCTGGCTACTCTCACATCGCAGAACTGCCAGATGTACATGCCGATGCACTCTTCGGTGTTTAACACTTCCTTGATCTGATTTTCCAGGATCTCTGCCTGAAGGTCTTCGCTCCAAACATCCTTGGACTGGTCGCGGAATGCGTAAATGCCGCCTGCTCCGATCTCGCTGATGAGGAAAGGTTTTTCTCTGCCGTGTCCTAATTTTTCCTGGTAATCCCAGATCTCCTGCATCATCTGGCAGGATGTTTTCTCCTCATACCAGTAAGGATAAATGTTCCAGGAGCACACATCCGGCAGATCCTGACAGATATCCACGTTGAACCGGCAGGATGCATAAGTGCAGGGACGGCTCTGGTCCATTTTCCGGATCAGCTGGAACTGGGCATCATAGCATGCACGGCCAAATTCACTGTCGCTTCCGCACTCATTTAAAATTCCCCAGATATAAATGGAGGGGTGGTTGTAATGTGCCCGGATCATTTCCCGGATGGTGTCTTCACACTGCTCTTCAAAATGGGGACGTTTCATTTCTTCTGTGACAAAGCCTCTGGCATGGTTTTCTTCCCACACCAGAATGCCCATTTCATCGCACAGATCCAGGAAAAGCTCATCATTGGGATAGTGGGTAGTGCGCACAGAGTTTCCGCCCATATCTTTTACCAGCTGCAGGTCATAGGCCATGGCAGATGCCGGAAGGGCACAGCCGTACTGGGGATGATCCTCGTGGCGGCAGAATCCTTTGATCCGGATCTGTTTTCCATTGATAAGAAGCTTCTTTCCCTCAATAGACACAGTACGAAATCCGGTGCGGTCCATCCAGTCATCAACCGGTGTGCCGTTTTCTGTCAGCACAGCCAAAATCGTATACAGCACCGGTGTTTCCATGTTCCAGGTCTTTGCTCCGGGAATGGAAATGTTTTCCAGAGTCCACACGTTTTCTCCCGGATTCAAGGTTCTTTCCTGATCCTGGATTTTGGTGCCTGCCAGTTCCACATCTACAGCCGCCGTTTTTGCTTCCCCGGTGATATTTTCACAGGAAATTTCCATGGAGACGATCCATGCGCTGTTTTTTTCTTTTACCGGCGTCACATGAACATAATTCAGAAAGCATCCTGGAATTTTTTCCAGAACCACGCCTCTGGAAATGCCGCCGTAGGACATGTAATCGTTTGGCACATCCAACGCATAATCTTCTTTAAATGCATTGTCTACCAGCACTTTTAAGTGGTGGATGCCAGGAGCCAGGTCTGTGATGCAGACAGAAAATGGGGTGTAGGAGCCGTAATGCTGTGCCACTTCTTTGTCATCCACCAGCACCTTTGCAAAATGGCTGACGCCCTTAAACTCCAGGCGGATGTTTCCCTCTGCTTCAAAATCGGTTTCGTATGCACTCCATCCTCTGTAATTTCCAAGACCCGGATAGGTTTCCAGACAGCTTGGCACCAGCACTTTCTGGGTTTCTCCGGCATGTTCCCCGTCCAACAGGGTGAAATCCCACAGCCGCCCGGAAAGTTCCTGGGTCTCTCTGATTTTATGGGTGGTAAAGGTTCGTAACATCACTGTTTCCTCCTTGTTATAAATTGTCTTTCTCTGGGCTTTAGCCTTTCAGACCGGAAGTGGCAATGCCGTCCACCAGATATTTCTGGGAAAAAATAAAGATCACCAGCACTGGCAGAATGGACAGCACCGACATGGCAAACATGGCGCCGTAGTCGGAAGTAGAACCCGGATCTGCAAACAGCTTTAATGCCAGGCAGACCGGATATTTTGCTGCTTTGTTGATGTAGAGCAGAGCGGACATAAAATCGTCCCACCTCCAGATAAATGAGAAAATGCCGGAGGTCACCAGCGCCGGAACCATCAGGGGCAGCGCAATGTGGGTGTAAATAGTGTAATAAGAACAGCCGTCGATTTTGGCCGCTTCATCCAGCTCTTTGGGAATGCCCTGCAGGAAATTGTACATCATATATACAAAGAATCCCTGGATGGCAAAACAGTACGGTACGATCAGAGGGATATAAGAGCCTACCCATCCCAGCTTGCTGTACCAGATGTACTGGGGAACCATCAGTACCTGTGCCGGAACCATCATGGTCAGAAGCACCAGCGCAAACAGAATCTTGTTTCCTCTGAAGCGGCATCTGGACAGCCCGAATGCTACCAGAGAGGAAGAAATCACGGTTCCGATGGTTGCCGTAATGGAGATCACTGCGGAGTTTTTAAAGAAGGTTCCAAAAGTAATCTTTGCAAAGCCTTTCCATCCGTTTCGATAATTGTCCAAAGTAAATTTTTCCGGGATCAGAGAACCTGCAGTCCGGAAAATACTGTTTGTTTCTTTGAAGGAACTCATCACCATCCACAGAAGCGGATAGATCATGAGAATACCAATCGCTGTAACGATTACATAATAGATGACTTTTTTTGTCGCTTTTTTCCGTTTCATTTACATGCCTCCATCATATACCCATTTCTTCTTCGTTGCAAATAATACCGATGTAAAGATCGCAACGATAAGGATCATCACCCATGCCATTGCGGAACCATATCCTGCTTTGTAATAAACAAAGGTTTCGTTGTACATATCCACCATGTAAAACAGTGTGGAATTCAGGGGTTTTCCCTGGGTAATGATAAAGCACTGTGTATAGGCCAGCAGGCCGTTGATCATCTGCATGACCAGGTTGAAGAAAATAGTGGGAGTCAGAAGAGGCAGTGTGATTTTTACAAACTGTTTCCACTTGCCAGCTCCGTCTACCGTGGATGCTTCATAATACGTTCTTGGAATCTGCTTTAAGGAAGACAGGAAAATCAGCATGGAAGAACCGAACTGCCATACCGTCAGCAGGATCAGTGTCCAGATGGCGGTGTGAGTATTTCCAAGCCAGGAAATGGTCTGCTGCACGCCCAGTGCATGAAGGATCTGGTTGATGGTGCCGTCTGTTGCAAACATTCTCTTCCACAGAACAGAAACTGCTACCGATCCGCCGATGATGGATGGAAGATAATACAATCCCCGGTAAATACCTGCTGCCCTTGTCGTTTTCTGAAACAGCATGGCTACCAGAAGCGCAAAGATTAGTTTCAGCGGTACAGAAACCACTGTATAAAACAGCGTTACCTTCAAAGACTGATAAAACAGCTCATCCTTGAACAAATTCTTGAAGTTGTCAAGCCCTGTGAACACCGCCGGCGATAAAATATTATAATCGCAGAATGCATAATACAGGGAAATGCCCAGCGGCACAAATAAAAACAGCACTGCTCCAATGATAAATGGCATGGTAAAAATCACGCCGGAGACACTTTCTTTACAGATAAATTTTTTCACTTTTCCCATTTGTCTGCCCTTTCCGTCAATCCTCTATCGCATAGAAAAGGCTGCCCTTTTACAGGCAGCCTGTCTAAGTTTTATTTACCTGCCAGGATCTCATTTGCTCCAGTGAAGAATTCTTCTGCTGCCTCCTGAGCAGTTTCCTGTCCGTACATTACTTTTTCAGTAACGGAATCCAGAAGGCTTACAACCTCGCTTCCGCCGCTGGGGCTGGGTGCATCGATGGTACTGCTCTTCGGAGTTACCACATTGTTGATGTAGTCGATGACTTCTTTTTCATCATCCGTCTGATCTTCAGAAATAGCTTCTGCAACCACGCTGGAGATAGGCACTCCTCTTTCACCAAGGAGAACTTTATTGCACTCTACAGAATTGGTGATGTAGTTGATCAGGCCTGCTGCCTCATCCGGATGTTCGCTGTCAGTACTTACACAGAAGAACTGGGATGGATTCAGCCACATCGCTTCTTCTATGTTGTCGCTGGGGAAGGTAGTCAGAGCGATGTCGGTTCCTTCAGCAGCTGCGGACTGCATGGCGATCAGCTGGTTGGATGCATAGAATCCGCACCAAGACATGTTTTCCGGAGTGCTTCCATATACCATGGGATCTTCCTGAACCTGTCCTCTGGTTCTCTCTACGTAAAGGCTGGGATCTAAGTGCCATCCTTCTTTGATACCATCTTCATACAGCTGGAAGAACGGTACAATGTCATCTGCGCTGTCTACGCCAAGAGCGTTGTCGCCATACAGATGTTTTCCTTCTGCTCTTAACAGATACTGTAAGAAGGTCTCACTAGTGTATGCACCGTAGCTTAAGCTAGTCTTATATCCGGTCTTTTCATAGACTTCACGGCACAGATCTTCGAATTCTGCAATGGTCATGTAATCGTGAATTTCAATGCCTGCTTCATCCAGAATAGTCTTGTTGTAGAACAGTGCAGAAGCATTTACACCGTTGCAGATTGCGTAGATTCCATCGCCAACTTTACCGGTATCCAGAATGCTTTCCGATACATTGCTCACATCAATGGTACCATCCTCGATGTACGGTGTCAGGTCAACTAGGGTTCCCTCTGATGCGTACTGATCCAGGTATGCATATACCATCTGCACAACGTCCGGAAGCGTATGGCCTGCTGCCAGGGTTGCCATTCTGGTCCAGTAATCATCGGAGAACTGGCCATCAAATGTGATGTAGGGATGTTCTTCTGCATACATATCCAAGATCTGCTGGGTTCTTTCATTTCTTAACTGGCTGCCCCACCAGAATACACTCATCTCGATAGGCTCTTTTTCAGCAGACGCCTCTGCGGATACGGACATCTGTGCGCCCAGAGTTCCTGCCATCATAGCAAGTGCTGCCAGCAGTGCAATTCTTCTCTTTTTCATTGTAATCCCCTTTCTTTGATACACAATCTCTTTTGTATCATTGCCGTGTTTTGATGGTTCTGATTATAAACAAAAAGGCCGGATTTTCCAATCCAGGAAAACCGACCACCTTGTTTAAAAAATCTACTTTTTCATTTTTTCCGCCCATTTTCCAGGGGTAATTCCTTCAGATTTTTTGAAAATCTGGCTGAAATACTGGGGATTGTTTCCGCAGCCCACGCACTCTGCCACATACTGGATCTTGTTTCCTCCGTCTTCTGCCAAAAGCTCTTTTGCTTTTTTCACCCGCTGTTCCGTGAGATACTGAGAAAATTTTTTTCCGGTGTCCTGGCGGAATTTCCGGCTCACATAATCCACATTCATATACAGGTATTCTTCTGCAATCTTTTTCAGGGTCAAATCACATTCCGACAGATGCTCATCCACGCAGGCCATCACCCTGTTTGCCACAAAGCCGTAATCCTGTCCCTTTTCCTGAAGCCGTTCTTCCACCTGGCTGATCATAGACACCAGCTGTGCACGCAGACTCTCCAGTCCTTTTTCTTCGTTGATGCTCTTTAAAAGGAGCGCTGCCTCTCCCATGGTGTAACCCCCAAGGGACAGCATCCGGGTGCAGAATCCGTTTCCCACAATCCGCAGCATCTCGGTTTTTGAAGCTTCTTTTACCAGCCGGACGAGTTCTTCCAGGCTCTGTCGGTTTTTCTCCTCCCCCACATTTCCCATCTGCTCGTAAATCGTCTGCACATAGCGGATCACGTTCTGGTCATTCCACAGTTCAATGGCTTTGTAATTGTGAATGGCGTAAACAGTTTCAAAACGCTGAACGCTGCCCAGGACTTTCGCCAGCAGTTCCGTCATACTCTCAAAAGTTTCTGTGACAATTTCCACTACCGATTCTGCCTCTCCCGTGCATTCCCGCAGAGTTTCCTCCCACCCTTCTTCGGTTCCCATCAAAAGCAGGGCGCCTTTTACATAAATTCCATAATAAAAAGAAGGAATGTTTTTTCTCTCCAGATTCTTCAGCGTTTCTGCCAAATGCTTTTCTTCCAGATAATACACATAATACAGGCAGCAGGTGTGCTTTTCCATTTCCAGGTACTGACCGTAGATTTCCACCAGTGCGTCCACTTTCTCTTTTAGGGAAGCCTTGTCTTTCCAGGCCATGCCTTCCATGAAAAGATGGTACATGGCCTCCTGCTGGATGGTGCGAAGCAGGCTGTTCTGGCGCAGGTCTGCTTCCATCCGCCTGCGGACTTTCAGGCAGTCTTCTTTTGCCTGACAGATAGCCTCTGTCATTTTACTTTCACTGCAGGGTTTTAAAAGATAATATTTCACCCCGTATTTCATGGCTTCCCTGGCGTATTCAAACTCTTCATACCCGGACAGGAAAATAAACTGGATCTGCTGATTGGTCTGGGCAATCTCCCGCACCACCTCCAGGCCGGACAGTCCCGGCATCCGGATATCCGTCATTACAATGTCCGGCGATTCATCCAGAATCATGTTGTAAACTTCTATACCATTTTTGCACACGCCGATGAGTTCAATCCCAAGGCTCTCCCAGTCCAGCATCTGGGAAATGGTCTCCCGGATCACCCTCTCATCATCTGCAATGATCATTTTCAGCATCTGCGTCCTACTGCTCCTCTCCCTGAACCCTTGCTTTTGGCATCACAAGCTCTGCCACTGCATACTCTTCCTCATTATATAATCTTAATCCATACTCTGGTCCGAACTGAATCTTCATCCGCTTGTCAATGTTTAACAGGCCCACGCCGTTTCCATGGGGTCGGATTTCTTCGTTTTCCAGTTTTTCCAGAACGTTTTCTTCAAATTCGGATTCTGTATTCTTTACATAAAAATGCAGACATCCGCCTTTTTCTTCTCCTGTCAGGATGATCCGGCATTCGTCTACATTCAGCTCCAGCCCGTAGAAAATCGCATTTTCAATAAGGGGCTGCAGAACCATTTTCGGCATCAGAAAATCGTACCAGCTTTTGTCAATCTCGTTTTCGAACACCAGACGTTCTTCGTAGCGGAATTTCTGAATCAGAATGTAAGACTCTACAATTTCCATTTCTCTTCCTACATGATAATCTTTTTCATCCTTTTTGCGAAGGGCAGTGCGCAAAAGAATGCCCAGCGCTTCCACCATATCGGAAATGTCGCTGTCTCCGATAGCTTTTGCCCGCCACTTAATGGAGTCCAGGGTATTGTAAAGGAAATGGGGGTTGATCTGGTTTTCTAAAGCCTTGATCTGGGCTTCTTTTTTCAAAAGCTCATTCACATAATTTTCCTGGATCAGACTGATAATCTTTCTGCTCATCTCATCAAACTGGCGGTTTAAGGCTCCCAGTTCGTCTTTGCGCTCTGTATAGTCGCAGCTGCTCTTTGGCACTCTGGTGTTGTCTGCGGCAAACTGCTGCATCCGGTCTTTCAGGCTGCTGATGTGGAACACCAGACGGCTGATCATGGACGCTGTCAGCCACATAATCACCACCGCATCCAACAGGGTGATCCACAGGCAGACTTTCCGGATCTGTTTCAGTTGCCTGGCAATCTTTTCATAAGATACCAGGCAGTAGTAGTCCCAGCCATACTCTTCGATGCTTCCGTGGGAAATGAAATACTGGGTTCCATTGATGTTTCCCAACCCATACTGCTCAATGCTTTTCACTGCCGCGGTCTCGGTATCTTCCAGGGACAGATTTCCAGTGTGGTACAGCAGGGTATCGTCCTGAAGAATCAGATATTCGGTTTCTCCGTACCGTTTTTCGAAGTTGGTACAGGATTTGACCAGGGCATTCATGTCAATGTTCAGCACAATAGTTCCCAGTTTGTTCAGCTTTAATCCCTCAATCTGGCGGATATTTCTTGCCAGGAAAAGTCCGTACTCATTCATATAGCCTACCGACCAGCTTGGGGCACCGCTCTTTCTGTCTGCTCCCTCCCAGATTTCTTTCCAGACAGCTCCCGGTACCTTATCCGCCGCAATCAGGTTAGTTTTTAATACCGATGCTGGTGTGTTCAGGCTGATGTATTTTAAAATGCCGTCGGAATAGTTCTGATAGTATTCTCCCACATAGATCCCGGCATTTTTCAGCTGCACCGGCATATTTTTTCCTTCTTCCACACTCTTTTTCAGTACTGTCAGGGTGTTCTGTACCCGCCGGTCTGACAGGAAGATCTCAGTAAGATTTTCCATTTTTTCTATATAGTCGGTAATCCCTTTTTCGGAATAGCTCAGAGACTCGGAAATGGTCTGATACAGCATCTTGTTGTACCCTGATGATAAAATCTGAATGATCACGAAAGTCATCACAGCCATCACCGCCAAGCCAGCCGCCGTAATCCCCAGCAGTTTCTGTTTCAAAGGCATTTTGTTCAGCCACTTCTTCATCTTCTGTACTCTCCTCCGGATTTTCCTTCACAGCGGTTTCTCTCCTTTCGCTGCGTACACTGAATTAATCATACCATATTTGGGGCGGCACAGGGGCGGTGTTTTTTGTTTATTTCGCTGTTGATTTTCCGGTATATGTTTTTTAAGGAGAAGAAATTTCCTGGGCAGTTATCTGGCAGGCGGCAAATGGAAGCCGACTCTGGAAAAAATTCTGGGAGAACCTGTCTCCGAAGAAACCAAAAAGCAAATGGATCAACGTCTTAACCAAATCATTTCCAAAGATCCCTATGCCTCCACCCAAAAAGTCTATCTCCACTACTCCAAAATGGAGCATCCCTGCAAAGAACATATCCAGTACCTGCTGGCCGATTTAGAAAAACAGGGCATTCCTGTGGAACAGGATGTAAAAACCTGTACCGTTCATGCAGAGCTGAAATACTATTTTCCTCAGTCTCTGGAGAAAACCATTGGGAGGATTGTAAAATAAAAAGGAGCCCACGCATGGACTCCTCCTGCTGCGGTCATCGCAAGTTTCCGCAGCGCAGCCACTACTGATAGTAGTACTTTGCAGCATCATAGATATCAATGATAAAATTTCGCCACGTCTTCGACGTTTCTGCGTTTCGGACGGGAGGGTGCTTCGTCTGCCCTTCCAATGGCAATTACAGACATCACGGTCTCATCCTCTGGAATAGAAAGGAGTGCCCGGATTTTTACAGTGTCTCTCAGGCCCATAACCAGGGTCGCATAGCCAGCTTCTGCCGCTTTTAAAAGAAGGTTTTCGTTCTGCAGGCCCAAATCATAGCAGCCCCAGCCGTTTCCGATTTCATTGTTTGGAGTCTTCTCTGCTTTGTTGAATCCAGAAATGTCTTTTTGGTAGGTGGTTACAATATAAGCCGCATTCTCGGTCCGCTCCGCATTAAAGCTGGGAAGACAGGTTTCCCTGAATTCTCTCGCCATAGATTCTGAAAGAATGCAGTAGTAACGCCCTGTTTCTGTATTTTTCCATGTGGGAGCTTCCAGCGCTGCTGCGATAAATGTTTTTAACTCCTCTTCTTTCGGCATTCCATCTGCCTGATATTTGCGGACACTGCGCCGTTTCTCTAATACTTCCTGAAATTCCATTCTAATCTCCATTCCGCCGCTTTGCGGCGGCACAAATAGTGATGAAAGATTT
>CAJMON010000015.1 GCA_905214955.1 uncultured bacterium | reverse complement strand
CCATGCCAGGGTCAAAAGCCTGAAACCACGATGTGCTTGCACAGGAGTGGTTTTAGGGCTTTATGTCCCACCCCGGTATGAGCATAAAAGTGAAGTCTCAACTTCACGATATGCGAATACTTGGCAGAATTGTGAGAGTGCGAAGCACGGAGCAATTCGTAGGGCATGTTTTCTTTCCATCATATCATAACCATCTGTAAAATACAAATTTTTATTTAGTTAAATCCGAAAAACTTCTGTGTCACTTTGTACGCAGCCACAGATACCTTTCTTCCGCCTCTTCCAGGCAGGTTCATCACCTGACCCAAAAGTCCTCTGCGCAGCTTGTGGTACAGGATGATATCCTTGCCCCTTAAATACTGCCACAGTTCTTTTTTCTTTTCCAGGTTTTCTTCCGTTCCAGACCGGATCAGCATAATCGAAGACACCGTAGTAATGATATCCAAGTAGCTGATCATATAGCTGCGCAGCCGTTTTTCAGAAACTTTTGCCGCTGCCATGGTATCGATCATCAGCTTGTTCACACGGATCTGCTGGTCAATCCGGCGTATCATCACGGCTTCATTGACGGACTGATCGTCCCGTCCAATAAAATAATGATAGAACGGCTTGTCCAAGTAATACATCTTCTTTACATAGGGAAGCGGCTGGAACACAAACAGGTTGTCCACATAAAAGGTATGCTTTGGCAATTCCAGGCCGCACTCTCTTAAAAGGTTGGTCCGGTAAATCACCGAATGCATGAGAATATAATGCCCTTTTAACATAGGCCACATTTTAGACCAGGTAAATACTTCTTCTTTGGGGCATGCTGTCCGGTACTGCATCACTTTTTTGTGGCGTACTCCCACTTTATCATAAACAAAATTGCTGATAAACATATCCACGGTATCCGGGCCTTTTAACAGCTCCTTTAATTTCTCTATGATCTCCAGAAGAACCTCAGAGTCCACCCAGTCATCACTGTCTACCACCTTAAAATAAATACCGGCTGCATTGCGGATGCCTGCATTGACAGCCTCTCCGTGGCCGCCGTTTTCCTGATGGATGGCCCGGACAATTCCCGGATATTTTTTTTCATAGTCATCTGCAATCCTGGCAGTCTCATCTTTTGACCCGTCATCCACCACCAGAATCTCGATGTCGCTGCCTCCTGGCAGAAGGGAATCGATGCATTTGGCCATATAATCCTGTGAATTGTAACAGGGAATTGCAACTGATAAAATCTTCATGTTATTCGTTCTCCAATCCGTCTTTTTTTACTCCCAGCCGGATATTCAGATATTCGGTATAGGCAGCAAATGCCGCCGGTATGGGATATTCTTTCTCTGTTTTTTCCGGTTCTACAAAAAGGAAACCGGAGTTTTCGGTATGTTCCAGTTCTTCCACCCGAATGGCATATCCGGTCATATGCCATTCCACATGACTGAAAATATGCTTGGCACTGCCAAGTTTCTGAATCCGCAGGGCGTTCATTCCCCACGTTTTTAATGTTTCCAGAACCTGATCTGCATCCAGGCTGCCAGAAAGATTTGGAAGCTCATAAAGTCCTGCCAAAAGCCCCTTGGATGGCCGTTTGCGTATGGCCGCACGCTCTCCGTCCCGGATCACCAAAACGGTGCGCTCTTCGATTTTTCTTGGCTTTTTGGAGGCTTTTTTCGGAAGCTCTGAAATCTTTCCTTCCCTTCGTGCCATACACAGTTCCTGCAGGGGACATTCGTTGCATTTAGCCGGTCCATTTGGCACGCACACCATGGCCCCAAGCTCCATCAGTGCCTGATTATACGCCCCAGGCCGGTCTCCCGGAATCACGCCCTGGATTTTTTCTTCTACCTGGCGTTTTACCGACTGTTTTAAGACGTCCTCCTCCATGCAGCAGACTCTGGCAATTACCCGGAGTACGTTTCCGTCCACCGCTGGAACCGGAATCTGGCAGGCAATGGAGGCCACTGCTCCTGCCGTGTAAGACCCGATTCCAGGAAGTTTTAACAATTTTTCATAATCTGCCGGAAGCTCTCCTGCGTACTCTTCCATCATCACCTGGGCCGCCTTCTGGAGATTCCGCACCCGGTTATAATATCCAAGTCCTTCCCACAGCTTCAGCAGGCGGTCTTCCGGACAGGCCGCTAAGGCAGCCACATCCGGCAGTGCCGTCAGAAACCGCTCATAATAAGGCTTCACTGCCTCCACCCGGGTCTGCTGAAGCATAATTTCAGACACCCACACACGATAGGGCGTAGGATGCTCCCGCCATGGAAGCACTCTTGCACTTTTGTCAAACCAGGCAAGAAGGGGCTTGGTAATCTTTGGAAGAACTGTCCAGCCATCCTCTTCTGTCTGCAGCTGCACTGGCACTTTCTGGTCAATGGTCATAGAGTCTGGTGTCACCACACAGTCCATGGCCAGAATGTGTACTCCTTTTTGGGAAGCTTCCCGAAGCGCTTTTGCGAACTCCGGATCCGTCTCCTCATTTGGAAGAAACTTTGTGACCCCTTTCATCTGCACCACCAGCAGCAGCCAGGCTTCATAGCCTTCTTCCACGCACTTGGCCAGTTCCCGGATATGGCGTGCTCCCCGGATAGTGGGAGCATCTGGAAAAAGAACCACACCGTCTTTTTCCAGGGTCACGCCTTTGACTTCCAGAAAGATCTTTTTTTCTCCCTCTTCCAAGTAAAAATCAAACCGAGAATCCTGGTACGTTACTTCCCGTTTTAAATATGTCAGCCCCGGAAACAGCTGCTTTTTGTTCAGCCATTCTTCTGCTGCATCGTTGGGTGCCTGGGAATCCATGTTGATAAGATGCCCTTCTTTTTCCACGCAGATCAAATCATACCGGGTCTTTCGTAAGGGATTGTCACTTTCGGATACCCACACCCGGGCGCCGGGTACCAGAAGTTCCCGGCATCTGCCGGTATTTTTCACATGGCAGACTTTGATTTCCCCGTCCAGGCACACTTCTGCGATAAAGCGGTTTGGACGTGAAAGAAACTCTGCCTCTTTTACATTTGTATAGTTCATGTGTTCTCCTTAGAGCGTGTCTGAAAAATGCTTTCTGTAAGATGTACGTCACAATTTGTGGAAGATTTTGTCTGAATGAGGGCTGCGTCAGCCGAATGAGGGCAAAATTCTGCGCAAAGCGAGGCGTGCAGACTGCAGGAATGATTTTTCAGACACGCTTCAGGGTCACCGGTAGAAACAGACCACCGGAAAACCCGCATAGATATTTTCATACATAAGTGCCGCCATGTCAAGCGGCATATTGATACAGCCGTGGGAACCGCTGCTTTGAAAGATCACTCCTCCAAAACTTTCCCTCCATGCCGCATCATGAAATCCAATGCCTCCGTTAAAAGGCATCCAGTAAGTCACCGGTGTTTCATAGGAATCTCCCGGTGTATCACTTTTTAGCACTGCCGGAGATTCTTTATAATATAACGTATAAATGCCAGAAGGTGTAGCATGATTTTTGGCCAGGTCTCCAGAGACAAAATCCGTCTGAAGAACCAGCCGGTAATCCACATACATCCACAGATGCTGCCTGGTCAGATCTACTTCCACGTAATTTCCGCCCATACCGCAGTTTTCAAAGCTGTCCGCCGTCCGGGCATACTTGGGAGACCTGGTTTCCCGGATACTGCCTTCCAAATCGTTGAAAATCGCTTCGATTTCCGCTGCCTGGTCAATCTGCCATCCATAGCTTCCCCCGCTTACCAAAATCCAGGTTCCATCGGAAGCTTTAAATTCTTTGCTTTTGTCATAGGTATCCCTGCGTGCTGCCAGGTCCGCCACATAGGCAGCTGTTTTTTCCCGGTCAATGGATACGTTTCCTTCTGCATCCGTCAAAAGCCACCCTTTGATAATGGAACCATCCAGGGCTTCTTTTTCTTTTCCGAAGGTATAAATCACCTCGGTATTCAGGTAATGTTTCATTCCCTGATACTGGTTCTGCAGCGCAGGATCTTCACTGGTTATAGCTGGATCGACATAGCAGCCGTGGGCTTCCAAGGTCACCTGCGTGGCTCCTGCCAGAATTACTTTTTTTAACAGTTCCGTCAGTTTTTCCCTGTCAATCTGGGTTCCCTTTTTTTCTTTTACCAGCTGGCAGCTGTTTCCGGTAAATTCAATTTTCGCATCCTCCGGAGCTTCCATCTGCTTCATGCAGTGTAACTCTTCCACTGCTTCGTTTAACTTCTCTTCATCATACGCCATGCTGTATGCAAAAGTATAAGGCTGTTTTTTCAAAAAGCCAAAAGGCCAGGAAAGGGCTCCCTGGCTGGCCTTTAACAATGCAATCTCTTTTCTTGGCACAGGATGATAGTCGATCTGGGAGCCGTGGATATATTCCCGGATGCCTCCACGCTCGCGTATCTCAATGTGGTACTGGCTGGCTGCATTTTGCGCCATCTCATCCATTTCATCCACGGTTTTTCCGGAAGCATTCAGTCCATTGACGGAAGTATTGAAGAAAAAGTGGTTCTGGAACCACAGGACGCCGCCCACATACACGCCTGCAAGAAGCACTGCAAAAATTCCAAGAACCAGCACCCATTTTCTTTTTCCCTTCATCCCCTCTGCCCGCACCTTTCTATTTCAATGACCGTTTTCCATGTCTTTTTCATTGTATCATTTTCCGCTTCATCGCGAAAGTATTTCTTTTTACATCACTGCTGCCAGCCAGGTACTGTACCCATAATGCCGAAGCATCTGTTCCATCTGGATGGCTTCATCTAAAGACTGCATCAACCCCACTCTTACCCGATAATAGCCGTTCCCTTCTGTCAGATACACTGGAAATCCCTGGCTCATCAGTCCATACAGCATTCTCCAGGCATCCTGGCGGTTTCGAAAGGCTCCGGTCTGCACCGTATACCACACAGGATCTGCTTTTTGCGGATCATCCATTCCTTCAATTCCGTTTTTTTCACTGGTTTCTTCCTGAATGGTCTTCAAAATGCCATCGGCAATGGCCTGGGCGGTTTCCTGAAATTTTTCATCAAAAATCCGGTTGTCTTCCTCACTGTTGATAAATCCGGCTTCCACCAGAACTGCCGGCATCCGGGTTCTGCGAAGAACTGCAAGATCTGGTCTGGCTTCCACTCCAAGATTTTGAAATCCGGCTTTCTCCAGCTCTTCATTAATATTCTCTGCCATCAAAAGCTTTATTCCTGAAGGAGCGTACACCAATGTCTGCACTCCATTGTACTGTCCGGGCACAGAACCGGAATTGCGGTGAATGGACACAAAAAAATCTGCTCCTGTGTTGTTGGCAATCTGCGCTTTCTGTGCTGGCTGCTGGTAAACATCTGTGGTTCTGGTATAGACCACTTCGATGCCATGGTCCTGAAGGATTTTTCCCACAGCCAGCGCCAGGTTTAAATTGTCATTTTTCTCTTCCCGTCCAAGATAGACAGCGCCGCTGTCCCTTTCTCCTCCATGTCCTGCATCAATTACTACAATTGGCGGCATAAAAAACCTCCTGCCTTATTCTCTTATAGAATATGCAGGAGATCTTCATTGTTGTCTTTTTATAAGAGTTTACATTTCATCAGTCTGCCGTTTTGTTTCTTCCTGGTTTTTCTGCCCCTGTTTTTGTTTCCACAAGGCCTGCTGTTTTAAAAATGCTCCACACATACGGTGCTCCGAAAATGCCAAGCCGTTTGGGACCGGTAATGGGGTCTCCTTCTTTTTCTGCCTCCCGCACCTTCTGGTACGCCCGCAGAATCGTAGCCTGAGTAATGGATTTTGCCCTCCGGTCACAGAAAAGCTCCCCGCCTTTTACTTTATATTTTAACGGCAGCTGTTTGCTGGTAAAGAAATGGCATCCTTCATACAGGCAGATCAGCTCCCACAGCTTTTTTGCAAGCAGATCCCCCTCTTGGCAGGCTTTCACCTCCTCTGCCACCTTTTTCCGCTTCTTCTGGCGTTTTTCAAACATGGGCCTCCGGTCTTTTTTCATATAAAAATTGGTTAGCAGCACACCATCCCGTTCCACTGTATTGACACATTCTATCTCGTATCCCTGGCTTTCAAAAAACGGCCTGGCTGTTTTGGAGGCATGAACCCCAAACTCCGTTACTGCATCGTCCTTTACTTCCTCTTCCAGTCTTGCAAGCAGTGCCTTTCCAATTCCCTGTCTTTGAAAATCTTTGTGAATACAAAAACAATCTATATATCCATCCGGCAACACGTTTCCAAAACCGGTTCGTGTTTCTCCTGCCACGGCGGTAAAGGTGCTGCTTTCCTTTAATTTTTCGTTCCATTCTCCTGGAAGATAGCATTTTGAAAGCCAGGCTTTTATCTCTTCTTCCGTATAATCCCTGCTGCATACCGCCCTTACAGTTTCCTGATACAACTGGTACAATGTTTCCCCATCTTTTTCCTGATACCTTCGTATTTTAATTGTTTCCTCTCCCATATTTCTCTTCTCCTGTTCTCTTTCATTTCCCTCACTATAGCTGTTTTTCAGCTTGTGTCAAGGAAATTCTCACATGTCATATCAAAAACTTATGTATTAAATAGAATATTGTTATTTTACCGATTCCACTGGTTTATGTTACAATGTGCCCGGTTAAAAAAATATCAAGCTTTTTCAACTAATAGAAACTGATAGATTATTCTAAGGAGGAAATTCAAGATGCAAGAATCTACCGTATGCCTTGAAAAACAGCCTCTTTCCCAGGAAATGCTGGAAAAGATGGACGCATACTGGCGTGCAGCAAACTACCTCTCCGCAGGTCAGCTTTACCTGCTGGATAACCCGCTCCTTCGCAAGCCCCTTGCAATGGATCAGATTAAGAAAAAAATCGTAGGACACTGGGGAACTGTTCCTGGACAGAACTTCATCTATGTTCACTGCAATCGTGCTATCAAACGCTACGATCTGGACATGATCCTGCTTTCCGGTCCGGGACATGGCGGAAACTTCCTGATTGCCAATACTTATATGGAAGGTTCCTACAGCGAAGTATACCCAAACATCAGCCAGGATGAGGAAGGTATGAAGAAGATGTTCAAACAGTTCTCCTTCCCCTGCGGCGTTCCCAGCCACTGCGCTCCGGAAACTCCGGGCTCCATCAACGAAGGCGGCGAGCTTGGTTACTCCATCGCTCATGCATTCGGTGCTGTATTTGACAACCCGGATCTGATCGCTACCACTGTTGTAGGTGACGGCGAAGCAGAAACTGGCCCTCTGGCTACTTCCTGGCAGTCCAACAAGTTTTTAAACCCTGTCACCGATGGTGCTGTTCTGCCGATTCTGCACTTAAATGGTTACAAGATCAGCAACCCGACTCTCTTCGCACGTATGTCTCATGAGGAAGTGGAGAACTTCTTCAAGGGCTGTGGATGGAAACCCTATTTCGTAGAGGGCAGCGATCCCATGACCATGCACAAACTCATGGCTGAGACCATGGATACCGTTATCGAAGAGATTAAGGCTATCCAGAAGAACGCCCGTGAGAACAATGATCCGACCCGTCCGATGTGGCCGATGATTGTTCTGCGTACCCCGAAGGGATGGACTGGTCCTAAGGTTGTTGACGGACTGCAGATCGAAGGCTCCTTCCGTGCGCATCAGGTTCCCCTGACCATGGAATCTCCGGAGCATCTGGATCTGTTAAAAGAGTGGCTGGAAAGCTATCGTCCGCAGGAACTCTTCGATGAGAAGGGTCGTCTGATTCCGGAACTGGCTGAACTGGCTCCTAAGGGAGATGCCCGTCTTGGTGCAAACCCCCACGCAAACGGCGGTAAGCTTCTGAAAGATCTTCGTCTCCCGGATTTCCGCGAGTACGGCATCGACGTAAAACCTGGCAAGACCAAAGCTCAGGATATGATCGAGCTGGGCGGATATATCCGTGACATCTTCAAACTGAACAAAGAGAACAAGAACTTCCGTATCTTTGGACCGGATGAGAGCATGTCCAACCGTCTGTACCGCGTATTCGAAGAAGAGAAACGTGACTGGAACGCAGAGATGCTGGATACTGATGACTGTCTTGCAAGAGACGGACGTATCATGGACTCTATGCTGAGCGAGCATATGTGTGAAGGATGGCTGGAAGGCTACCTGCTGACAGGTCGTCACGGCTTCTTCGCAAGCTACGAAGCATTCATCCGTATCGTTGACTCCATGGCTGCACAGCACGCAAAATGGCTGAAAGTTTGCAACCAGCTTTCCTGGAGACAGCCGATTGCTTCTCTGAACTTCATCCTGACATCCAACGTATGGCAGCAGGACCACAATGGATTTACTCATCAGGATCCCGGATTCCTGGATCACATCGCCAACAAGAAAGCAGATGTTGTCCGCATGTATCTGCCGCCTGATGCAAACTGTCTGCTCTCCTGCTTTGACCACTGCATCAAGAGCAAGAACTATGTCAACGCAATCGTAGCTTCCAAACATCCGAGCTGTCAGTGGCTGACCATGGATCAGGCTGTTAAGCACTGCACACAGGGTATCGGTATCTGGAGCTGGGCAAGCAATGACAATGGCGAAGAACCGGATATCGTAATGGCTTGCTGCGGTGATACACCGACTCTGGAGACCATGGCTGCTGTTACCATCCTGCGTGATGAACTGCCGGATCTGAAGGTTCGTGTTGTAAACGTTGTTGACCTGTTCAAGATGCAGTCTGATCACAAACATCCTCACGGATTAAGCGATGCAGAGTACGATGCAATCTTCACAAAAGACAAACCGGTTATCTTCGCATTCCATGGATATCCGACCCTGATCCACGAACTGACTTTCGAGCGCAACAACCACAACATGTCTGTTCATGGATACCAGGAGGAAGGTACCATCACCACTCCGTTTGATATGCGTGTTCAGAACCAGATCGACCGTTTCAACCTGGTAAAAGACGCTGTTATGCATCTGCCCCAGCTTGGAAACAAGGGTTCCTATCTGATTCAGAAGATGAACGACAAGCTTGTTGAGCACAAACAGTACATCGCTGAGTATGGCCAGGATCTGGATGAAATCCGGAACTGGGAGTGGCATACACCCGATGCTGAATAATTTTGCTTAATCAAAATTGAACCAGTGGATCAATTTTGATATGCTTGGCAATGAAAAGGAGCTGTCACATGGCAGCTCCTTTTTGACGTTTCACTAAAAATTTTCGGAAAGCCTGAGAGGCAATACTCCTTGGATACTCGGTATCATAAATCATGGTAATGCTTCGAAGTGGAAAGGGCTCCTGCATCTGAATTTCAAAGACATTTCCTGCTTCCATGTCTGCTCTTGCCAGGGCTTCTGGAATAAAACCGATCCCCAAGTTGTGGCGCACCGCTGGAAGAATCATGTCCGTAGTATCCAGTTCTATAATGGGATGAAAAGACAGGCTGTGTTCTTCAAAATATTCATTCACAAAGTCTCTGGTAATGGACTCCTGGGTCAGGCTGATCCATGGAAACTCTGTCAGCTCTTCCAGCGCTACTTTTCTTCCTTTCAGCTCTTCAAAGCGTTTTCCCCCAATCAACACATCCCGATAATCGCACAGTTTGCTCATTTTCAAAGGCTGGGGAATGTGAAACGGTGCCGACACCACAGCCATATCCACCTTTCCGTTTTTCAGTGCCTGAATAGACTTTGTGGTACTGTTATTTAAAATCTTAAAGTGGACATTGGGATAACTGGCGTTGAACTCTTCCATCGCTTCAAAAAGACAGCCATGAAGAGCTGTTTCTGTGGCACTGATGTAAACCGTACCGTCTGCCAGGCTGATCATATTTCCCAGTTCATTGACTCCTTTGGAAAACTGTTCGCAGCCTGCAGCCACATATTCATAAAATACTTTTCCCTCTGGAGTAAGCTCCACACCGGATTTGCTCCGGATGAACAGACGGCAGCTTAAGTCATTTTCCAGGTTCCGGATGGTTCTGGTCACAGCTGGCTGGCTGGTCATCAGAACACTGGCCGCCCTGGTCAGGCTTCCGTATTTTGCCACATAATAAAACACCTTATAATACTCAAAGTTAAAATTCATTCTTCAAACACCTTCTCCCGCACAAATCTCAGTACCTTTTCAGCATTACACGGATTCTACCACGAAACCGCTGATTTTTCAATATCCCAATCAGCCCTGGATTTTTGGCTGTTCATTTTGTATAATAATGGTGATGCCAGGGTCAAAAGCCTGAAACCACGATGTGCTTGCACAGGAGTGGTTTTAAGGTTTAGTGACCCGCCCCGATATGGTGCAGAACATCCATTGAATGTTCGTTTTGCAACGACCGAAGTGGCAACGGAAATGTGGAAATACGAAGTACGATATATACAAAGGAGGTTCCAAGCCTATGAAAAAAGAAGGTTACTATTCTTCCGGTGAATTCGCCCGGATGGCTCATGTCACCCTGCGAACCATCCGCTACTACGACAAACAGGACATTTTAAAGCCTTCCTTTGTCACCCATTCCGGGGCCCGTTTTTATACAGACGAAGATTTTGCAAGGCTTTCCCAGATCCTCCTCTTAAAATTTCTCGGATTTTCCTTGGAGGACATCAAAGAAATGACCATCAACGATACGGACCGCCACTTTCTAGCAGATTCTCTGAATATCCAGTTAAAGCTGATTCAGGATAAAATTGAGCAGATGCAGCTGGTAGAGCGCGCCATTCAGGACACCGCCAGCGCTTTGGAATCCCAGCAGACCATTGACTGGAGCCAGATGTTAAATCTGATCCACCTTACTGGTATGGAAAAAAGCCTGAAAAACCAGTATCAGAATGCTTCCAATATTTCCGCCAGGATCAGCCTGCACAGTCTGTATTCTCAAAATCCCCTGGGATGGTTTCCCTGGATCTTTACCCAGTGCCAGATCAAATCTGGAATGCAGATTCTGGAAATTGGATGCGGGGATGGTGCCCTGTGGACTTCTAATCTCTCCCGGCTTCCAAAAGATGTCCACATCACCCTCTCTGACATTTCCGAAGGAATGCTGCGGGATGCCAGACGTGCGGTAGGAACTTTGGATCCACGATTTTCTTTTAAAATATTCGATTGCAGCAAAATTTTATGTGAAAAAAGCTCTTTTGATCTGGTCATTGCCAACCATGTTCTCTTCTACTGTGACAATATCAGCCAGGTCTGCCGGGAAGTATGCCGGGTGTTAAAACCAGGCGGCGCCTTCCTTTGCAGCACCTACGGGGCCGGGCACATGAAAGAAGTCAGCCAGCTGGTCCAGGATTTTGATGACCGGATCGTCCTTTCTGCCAACAGGCTCTATGAGCGGTTTGGCAGGGAAAACGGTACTTCCATCCTAAAACCTTTTTTCAGTCAGGTTGCCTGGCATTCCTATGAAGATTTTCTTCTGGTTCCGAACCCAGATCCCCTGATCTCCTACATTCTTTCCTGCCACGGCAACCAGAACCAGTATCTATTAGACCGTTATAAAGAATTTCGTGCTTTTGTCCGAAAAAAAACAGCGGATGGATTTGTCATCACAAAAGATGCCGGTGTGTTCATCTGCTCTTAACAGCTGGTGTTATATGTAAAAACATATAATCTGGACTTGTGCAAAATTTTTTATTTGTTATGTAAAAACGTATTGACTTTATAGACTGATTGGCCTATTTTGTAAATAGCTTATAATACGCCCTACTCTTGGAGAGGTATATGATAAATACTATTACTAATTATGAAAAAACAAAAATTTCTATGGCAAACATTTTCCTGCAATATGACCAAGAAATAATGATAAAGAAATTTTCATTTGTCTGAGCGCACAATTTCGAATTTTTTTAAAAAAGTTCTTGAAGGTGACGTAAGGTCATCTAGTATACTAAAACTATCTACAAAGGATTTCTGTACAGAAATTCTTTTGACCTGAATACGAGACAGCAATCAAAAAGAAACTTAGAAACACAAACAAAAGAAAAGGAGACTTCATTATGAAAGGAATCATTTTAGCAGGAGGTTCCGGCACCAGACTGTATCCTCTGACCATGGTTACTTCCAAACAGCTTCTGCCCATCTATGACAAACCAATGATCTACTACCCTATGTCTGTTCTGATGAATGCAGGCATCCGGGACATCCTCATCATTTCCACTCCACAGGATACTCCCCGGTTTGAGGAACTTTTAGGAGATGGAAGCCAGTTCGGTCTTCATCTTTCTTATGCCGTACAGCCAAGCCCGGACGGACTGGCACAAGCCTTTATCATTGGAGAAGAATTCATCGGAAACGACAGCGTTGCCATGGTACTTGGCGATAACATTTTCGCCGGACACGGCCTGAAAAAACGCCTGAAAGCCGCCGTTGAAAATGCTGCTACCGGAAAAGGCGCTACTGTCTTTGGCTACTACGTAGATGATCCGGAGCGTTTCGGCATTGTAGAATTTGACCAGGATGGAAAAGCTGTTTCCATCGAAGAAAAACCGGCCAAACCCAAGAGCAACTACTGCGTGACAGGCCTTTACTTCTACGACAATCAGGTAGTAGAATATGCAAAAAACTTAAAGCCCAGCGCAAGAGGTGAGCTGGAAATCACGGATTTAAACCGGATTTACCTGGAAAAAGGCCAGTTAAATGTAGAACTGTTAGGACAGGGCTTTACCTGGCTGGATACCGGTACTCATGAGAGCCTGGTAGACGCCACCAACTTTGTAAAGACCATGGAAACCCATCAGCACCGTAAAATTGCCTGCCTGGAAGAGATCGCTTATCTCAACGGCTGGATTTCCAAAGAAGAAGTGCTGAAGGTTTATGAAGTCCTGAAGAAAAATCAGTACGGCCAGTATTTAAAAGATGTTCTGGACGGAAAATACTTAGACGTTCTTCACTGACCCTCATTGAATAATTAAAAAAGGAGATTTGCAGATTATGAATATCATTGTAACCGGCGGTGCCGGATTTATTGGAAGCAACTTTATTTTCCACATGCTGAACAAGTATCCGGATTACCGGATCGTGTGCCTGGACTGCTTAACCTATGCAGGAAACCTTTCCACACTGGCACCTGTCATGGACAACCCCAACTTCCGCTTCGTAAAAGAAAGCATTACGGACAGAGAAGCTGTTTACCGTCTTTTCGAGGAAGAGCATCCGGACATGGTAGTCAACTTTGCAGCAGAAAGCCACGTAGATCGTTCCATCGAAAACCCGGAAGTATTCCTGGATACCAACATCAAAGGTACAGCTGTCCTGATGGACGCCTGCAGAAAATACGGCATTACCCGCTATCATCAGGTTTCCACCGATGAAGTGTATGGTGACCTTCCTCTGGACCGCCCGGACTTATTCTTCACCGAGGAGACTCCCATTCACACCAGCAGTCCCTACAGCTCTTCCAAAGCTGGCGCTGACCTTCTGGTACTGGCTTATCACCGCACCTACGGCCTGCCTGTTACCATCAGCCGCTGCTCCAACAACTACGGCCCCTATCATTTCCCGGAAAAACTGATTCCTCTGATGATCGCCAATGCACTGAATGACAAACCTCTTCCGGTATATGGAAAAGGAGAAAATGTCCGTGACTGGCTGTATGTAGAGGATCATTGCCGTGCCATCGACCTGATCATCCACAAGGGACGGGTAGGAGAAGTCTACAATGTAGGCGGCCATAACGAAATGAAAAACATCGACATTGTAAAACTGATCTGCAAGGAGCTTGGCAAACCGGAAAGCCTGATTACCTACGTTGCTGACCGGAAAGGCCATGATATGCGTTATGCCATTGATCCCACCAAGATCCACAATGAGCTTGGATGGCTGCCGGAGACCAAGTTCGCAGACGGCATCAAGAAAACCATTCAGTGGTACCTGGACAACAAAGAGTGGTGGGAAACCATCATCTCCGGTGAATACCAGAATTATTACGAGAAAATGTACGGCAACCGCTAGGAGGGATTCTCATGAAAATTTTTGTAACAGGTGTTGCAGGACAGCTTGGGCACGATGTGATGAATGAGCTTGCAAAACACGGGATCGAAGGGGTTGGAAGCGACCTCGCACCGGTTTACAGCGGAATCGCTGATGGCTCTGCAGTCACTTCTATGCCCTATGTCTCTTTGGATATCACCAACGCCGATGCCGTCAAAGAAGCGCTGGAGCGCGTACAGCCGGATGCTGTCATCCACTGTGCTGCCTGGACAGCCGTAGACGCTGCAGAGGATGAAGATAAAAAAGAAAAAGTCCGTCTGGTCAATGTGGTTGGCACAGACAACATTGCCAAGGTCTGCAAAGAACAGAACATCAAAATGATGTACATTTCCACAGATTACGTGTTCAACGGCCAGGGAACCACCCCCTGGCAGCCAGACTGCAAGGACTATGCTCCGCTGAATGTCTATGGACAGACGAAGCTGGATGGCGAACTGGCTGTTTCCGGTCAGGTTGACAAGTTTTTCATCGTGCGGATTGCATGGGTATTTGGGAAGAACGGAAAGAATTTTATTAAGACCATGTTAAATGTGGGAAAGACCCACGACCATTTGAGAGTGGTTAACGACCAGATCGGTACTCCTACCTATACCTTTGACCTGGCTAGACTTCTGGTGGATATGATCGTCACTGAGAAATACGGCTACTATCATGCAACCAACGAAGGCGGTTACATCAGCTGGTATGATTTCACCAAAGAAATCTTCCGCCAGGCTGCTGCTCTTGGCCACAGCGAATACTCCGAAGAGCGGATCACCGTTGACCCGGTGACTACCGCAGAATATGGTGTTTCCAAGGCTGCCAGACCTTTTAACAGCCGTCTGGATAAGAGCAAGCTGACCGACAACGGATTTGAGCTGCTGCCCACCTGGCAGGATGCCTTGGGCCGTTATCTGAAAGAAATTGAATTTTAATGCAAGACATAGAAAAAGGACTCTGCACTTGTCAGAGTCCTTTTTCTATCCTCTAAATTAATGAATCTTTTCTTTGAACATCACCACAAAGCTGATAAGCAGCAAAACACAGGATACCCAGATAGTTGGGATTCCGTAATGCAGAGACAGATTGCCTCCAATGCCTGCTCCGATTGCAAAGAATACAATAACGGCAAAGTAATACACTGCCTTTTCCAGCTCTTCTGCTTTCTTTTCTCTGAGCCATGCAGAAAACGCTGCAGTACCACCTCTTAAGTTTCCGATGCACATGGTACTGGCATAGGAATAACCATGCACTTTCCGAAAAGTCTGTACCTGCATCGCACAGGCAAAAGAGACCAGGGCTGTGGCGGCCATATCCAGATTCCGGGGAAGGAATCCCACCACAAACAAAATCAGAATCTCAGCCAGCAGAATGCCCTGTCTCCAGTGAAGGCGCTTCGCATAGCGAAACCGTTCCTGAATATTTTCTGCCACAAAAATGCCTCCGGCAAACGCCAGAAGCGGAATCAGATACCGCAGCACATGCTGCCATTCCCCATTCATCATGTGCTGGCTCATCAAAACCACGTTTCCTGTCTGGGCGTTAGAAAAGACCCCTTCCCGGACATTGTAGGTATATGCGTCTTGAAATCCACCGGACAGTGCCAGAAACACACAGTTAAAAAACGCTTCTGACATCTGCTCCTGCCTCGTTTGATGCTGCATAATCACTCTCTCCGTCTCATTTTCTTTCAACACTTTTATCAAAGCAATGGCCGTGAAGGCTCCAGTTTTCCTGAAGTCTCCGCGGCCATATGGATTTATTAGAACTTGCCGTTCTTAGCTGCTTCCTCAATGGATACAGCGACTGCTACAGTCATACCAACCATGGGGTTGTTTCCTGCACCGATCAGACCCATCATTTCTACGTGAGCCGGAACGGAAGAAGAACCTGCAAACTGTGCATCAGAATGCATACGTCCCAGAGTATCAGTCATACCATAGGAAGCCGGACCTGCAGCCATGTTATCCGGATGCAGAGTACGTCCGGTACCACCGCCGGAAGCTACGGAGAAGTATTTCTTACCTTTCTCGTTGCATTCCTTCTTGTAGGTACCTGCTACCGGATGCTGGAAACGGGTGGGGTTGGTGGAGTTACCGGTAATGGAAACGTCTACGCCCTCTTTCCACATGATTGCAACACCTTCCGGAACGCTGTTTGCGCCGTAGCAGTTTACTTTTGCACGAAGGCCGGTAGAGTAGGATTTTCTGGAGATTTCTTTTACTTCATTGGTGTACGGATCGTACTCAGTCTCAACAAAAGTAAATCCATTGATTCTGGAGATGATCTGTGCAGCATCTTTTCCAAGACCGTTCAGGATAACACGCAGAGGTTTCTGACGAACCTTGTTTGCTTTCTCAGCGATACCGATTGCACCTTCAGCAGCTGCAAAAGACTCATGTCCAGCCAGGAAGCA
This sequence comes from uncultured bacterium, assembly GCA_905214955.1. Taxonomy (GTDB): domain Bacteria; phylum Bacillota; class Clostridia; order Lachnospirales; family Lachnospiraceae; genus Limivivens. The sequence continues at coordinate 36,456 of CAJMON010000015.1, read as the reverse complement.
GAAGCACTCGGTCTCTTCTTCCAGAAGCATTTTGCCCAGGTTTCCATGTCCTAAACCTACTTTACGGGTATCAGCAACAGAACCCGGAATACAGAAAGCCTGCAGACCTTCGCCGATGGCAGCAGCAGCTTCAGAAGCTTTGCGGCAGCCTTTTTTGATGGCAATAGCAGCACCTACTGTATAAGCCCAACAGGCATTCTCGAAGCAAATGGGCTGGATGCTTTTGATCTGATCGTAAACGTTCAGTCCAGCATCTTTTGTGATTTTCTCAGCTTCTTCGATAGAAGCAATTCCGTAGCTGTTTAAAACAGAATTGATTTTGTCAATTCGTCTTTCATATGATTCAAATAAAGCCATTTTCCGTTACCTCCTCAATCATTCTTTTCTCGGGTCAATAATCTTCACTGCATCAGCAACACGGCCGTACTGACCTTTTGCTTTTTCCCATGCGGTGTTGGGATCATCACCCTTTTTGATGAAGTCAGTCATTTTTCCAAGGCTTACAAACTGATATCCGATGATCTGGTCATCCTCGTCCAGAGCGATACCGGTTACATAACCTTCTGCCATTTCCAGGTAACGGGGACCTTTTTTCAGAGTACCGTACATGGTACCAACCTGAGATCTTAAACCTTTTCCAAGGTCTTCCAGACCAGCGCCGACTGCCAGACCATCCTCAGAGAATGCAGACTGAGAACGTCCGTAAACAATCTGTAAGAACAGCTCTCTCATTGCAGTGTTGATGGCATCACAGACAAGGTCGGTGTTCAGTGCTTCCAGAACAGTCAGACCCGGCAGAATCTCAGCTGCCATTGCTGCAGAGTGAGTCATACCTGAACATCCGATGGTCTCTACCAGTGCTTCCTGGATGATACCTTCTTTTACGTTCAGGCTCAGCTTACAGGCACCCTGCTGAGGAGCACACCAGCCTACACCGTGTGTAAATCCGGAAATATCTTTTACTTCTTTTGCCTGTACCCATTTTGCTTCTTCCGGGATCGGAGCAGCGCCATGATGAACGCCCTGGGCAACGGGGCACATTTCTTCTACTTCGCGTGAATAAATCATTTTAAAACTCCTTTCAAATAAATGCTTTTATGTAGGGGGTATCTCTTTCGACATACTATCCCATACTTGATAACATTTTCTCACAAAATAAGAGTTTAGTCCAGACTTTTTTCGAAAAAAAACCTTTCTTGCAAAAAACAGAAGCTTCTGTTATTATAAGTCATGGCTAACCTTTTGGAGGAATTCTAAGATGTACAAACCCAGAAAAAAAGAGGCTTTCTTGAAAATGGGAGGCCTGTTCTTTGCTGCTCTTTTTTTCTTTTCCGGATGCAGAAAAACCACGGTGTCAAGTGAGCCGGAAAACGCTGCAGGCTTTGCTTTGGATACTGTGATTTCTGTCACCATTTATGGCGGTAAGGAAGGGCTTGCGGATGACTGCATTTCCATGTGTGAGACCTATGACAGCCTTTTTTCCAGAACAAAAGAAGGCAGCGATATTTACAAAATCAATCATGCCGGCGGCTCCCCTGTGGAAGTCTCCGAAGAGACCATTTCGCTGCTTGAAACCGCCCTCTCCTACTCGGAACTTTCCGACGGCGCTTTTGACTGCACCATCGCCCCGGTCAGCAGCCTGTGGAACTTTCAGAACGATTCCGGAACACTTCCGGACCCAGAAACCCTTGCCAAGGCCGTTTCCCTGGTAGACTACCGTACCGTAGAGGTGAAAGATCAGACGGTTACCCTGAAAAATTCCAAAGCCGCCTTAGACCTTGGTGGAATTGCCAAAGGGTATATCGCGGACCGGCTCCAGGATTTCCTCACAGAAAAAGGCGTCACCGGAGCGGTCATCAACCTTGGGGGAAATGTACTGACAGTCGGTGAAAAACCGGATGGCAGCTTATGGAAAATCGCCATTCAGAAGCCATTTGCAGAAAAAGGTGAGACCCTGGATGCTGTTTCCCTGAAGCAGGGATCTGTGGTGACTTCCGGTGTGTATGAACGATATTTTTACAAAGATGGAATCCTGTACCATCATCTCCTGGATCCTTCTACGGGATATCCTGTGGAAAATGACCTGTACGCAGTTACCATTCTGTCGAAACATTCCGTAGACGGGGACGCCCTAAGCACCATCTGTTTTGTCCTTGGATATGAAAAAGGAGCAGAACTGATCCGCTCCTTAAATATGCCCGGCTTAGAAGCCATTTTCGTATTCTCCGATGAAACCATGGAAAAAGTCTCTTCTACAACCTGATGTTTTTCCCTTACAAGAAAGTACCTTGGCACATTCTCGCGCCAAGCGCGGCCGCTTGCGGCATGTTTCTTCTTTGCGCGAGGGCGCATCCCGCAAAGCGTTTTTTGTGTCATAGGATAAAGTTTCCTATGACATAGAAAGGACGCTGCGAGGCATTTAAAACCTTGCAGCGTCCTTTCTAGTCATTATCTCTTCAGCAGAACATCTTTCTCGTATGCCTGTACTTCTTTCAGCCATTCAAGGCCTGCTCCTGCGTTTTTCTGTGTGCAGTAATAATCCCATACCATTGCAAAGGGAGCAGCAGCAAATTCCTGCTTGTAAGCCAGTCTGGCAGTCACATCTCCAGCTGCCTCCAGCTCTTTCATCTTGTCTGCCGGCTGCAGCAGGGCTGCCAGCATTGCTTTTCTGGTGTTGCGCAGACCGATGACCCATGCGGCAATCCGGTTGATAGATGCATCAAAGAAGTCAGTGGCAATATAGGTATCCTGAAGTTTGCCCATGCGTACCAGCTCTTCAAAGATAGCTCTTGTCTCATCATCAAATCCGACTACATGGTCAGAATCCCAGCGAACCGGACGGGATACATGCAGCAGTACATGATCTGCAAAAGTATAGATGCTGGAAAGCTTTGCAGAAACCACTTCCGTAGGATGATAATGTCCGGTATCCAGAGTCATGATGATGTGATCCTGGTTTGCTTTCATCACATAACCCATGCAGAATTCATGAGATCCTACGGTATAGCTCTCTGCGCCGATACCGAATACTTTGGACTCAATGCCGTCAATAACACCCTTTACATCCTTGGTAGCCTCAAAGATCTCATCATAGCTCTTTTTCAGACGCTGTCTGGGTCCGATGGTATCTACCGGCACTTCCTTGTCTCCATCCGGAGTCCAATGGTTGATGACACAGGGTTTTCCGGTCTTCTCATAAAAATACTGGCCGATCTGGCGGCAGCGGATGCCGTGCTCTACCCAGAACTTCCGGATATCTTCATCTGCACAGGAAAGGGTTCCTTTTTCGGTACTCTTCGGATGAGAGAAATAGGTGGGGTTGAAGTCCAGGCCAATGCCCTTTTCCACTGCCCAGTCTGCCCATTTTTCAAAATGCTCCGGAGTAATTTCATTTCTGTCTACAAAATGGTCTGCTTCCTGATAATTGGCATGAAGGTTCAGCTTTAAGGTGCCAGGAATGTATTTCATTGCTTCCTCAATGTCTGCACGCAGCTGGTCACCGTTCATGGCTTTTCCAGGATAATTTCCTGTAGCCTGGATGCCTCCGGTCAGTCCGGTATCCTCTTTACATTCGGTACCTGCCACATCATCGCCCTGCCAGCAGTGCATGGAAATTGGAGTCTTGTCAGCAATTTCAATTGCCTTGTCCACATCGATTCCGTACTGGGCATAAAATTCTTTTGCTGCCTCATAACCTTTTTTTACATCGTACATCGTTGTATCCACCTTTCTTTTTTATAAAACAATGTGTTGTTTCGTAACTCACAGCGTTCATTCTTATTTCCATTATAAGGTTTTTTTTACAAAAAACAAGGACGTAACTTTTTAATTTTACGTCCTTATTTGCAAAAACCAGGGAATTTAATTGTTTGTAATGCACTTTCTGGAACAATCTGCAGCACATTTTCCACAGCTGACACATTTGTCCGTATCCACATGAGCCAGATTGTCTGTCACGGTAATGGCACCGGCCTCACAGCCACGCTCACACTTCTTACAGCCGATACAGCCTGCCTTACATGCCTGCATTACCTGTTTTCCTTTGTCCTTGGAAGAACACCGTACCAGATATTTGGCATCGTAGGGCACCAGTTCAATGAGGTGTTTTGGGCAATGGGAAACACACTGACCGCAGGCTTTGCATTTTTCTTTGTCTACCACTGCCACTCCACCAACGACATGGATAGCGTCAAACTGACAGACCTGTGCGCAGGTTCCGTAGCCACAGCAGCCGTAACTGCAGGACTTGGAACCGCCATTTGGCAGAAACGGCATCATGGCACAGTCTTTGGTTCCATAATAGTCATATTTTTCTGTCACGGCCTCACAATCTCCGGAACATTTCACAAAAGCGGTCATCCGCTTGGAGGCACCAGCCTCGGCTCCCATAATCTGAGCAATTTTAGTTGCTGCCGCCTCACCGCCCACCGGACAGGCATTCACCGGTGCTTCCCCGGAAACAATGGCCTTTGCCATGGCATCGCATCCTGCCATGCCGCAGCCGCCGCAGTTGTTTCCAGGAAGTGCTTCCCGGACAGCCTGCTCTCTTTCGTCTACTTCTACTTTAAACTTTTTATCTGCAGCTCCAAGGAACAGTCCCAGAAGAAGCCCGGTTCCACCTACAATGGCAGCTGCGATGAGAATTCCTGTTATCATACTCCTGTTCCTCCCTCTACTTTAATCCTGAAAAGCCGAAAAATGCAATGGCCATCAGACAGGCGGTCAGCAGTACAATCGGTGAGCCTTTAAATGCCTCCGGAACATCGTTGTACTCCGTCTTTTCCCGGATACCGGCCATGAGCACGATTGCAATGGTAAAACCGACAGCAGTTGCAAATCCGTTTACCACACCTTCCAGAATGCTGTAAGATTTCTGCACATTGATCAGAGCCACACCCAGTACTGCACAGTTGGTGGTGATCAGTGGAAGATACACACCCAGCGCATTGTAAAGACTGGGACTTAATTTTTTAATGACCATTTCCACAAACTGCACCAGAGCTGCAATGACTACGATAAATACGATGGTCTGGAGATATTCCACATGCAGCGGCACCAACAGAAACTGGTAAATTACACCGGTAATCAGAGAAGAAATGGTGATAACGAAAACAACGGCTGCTCCCATTCCTGCCGCAGTATCCATTTTCTTGGAAACTCCAAGGAATGCACACAGTCCCAGGAACTGGCTTAACACAACGTTATTGATCAGAGCAGCACCTACAGCGATCATCAGAAGCTTGCCCATCAGTTCTTCCCTCCTTTACAGCTTTCCTGGCATGCATCACAGCATCCCGTACAGCCTTTTCCAATGTTGGTCTCTTTTCCTTTTTTCGCTGCTTCAATGCGCACCTTGTTCTGGATGGCAGTCAGCATAGACAGCACCAAAAATGCACCGGGAGCCAGGATAAAGATGGTGATTGGTTCGTAAGAAGACGGCATTACCTGGAAACCAAACACTGTACCAGCACCGATCAGCTCACGGACAATGCCAATACAGGTCAGTCCAATGGTAAAACCAAGTCCCATGCCGATTCCATCAAACAGGGAGGGAAATACCGGATTCTTGGAAGCATAGCTTTCTGCACGGCCAAGAATGATACAGTTTACCACAATCAGGGGAATATATATGCCAAGGCTTGCATACAGGCTCGGAATATATCCCTGGAGAAGAAACTGCACAATGGTTACAAAGGATGCCACAATTACGATATAAGCCGGCATACGCACGCCGTCTGGAATGACTTTGCGCAGGGCTGAAATCATCATGTTGGACATGGCCAGAATCACCGTGGTGGTAAGGCCCATTCCAATGCCGTTCATCGCTGATGTGGTAACAGCCAGGGTCGGACACATTCCCAGCATCATGACAAAGGTAGGATTTTCTTTTATAATTCCGTTGTACAGACGCTCTGCTGCTTTATTCATCAAAAACTCCTCCTTCCTGCAGGCTTGCAAAGAAGCACAGGCCGGCATTCACGCCGTTTGTCATGGCATTGCTGGTGACGGTAGCGCCGCTTAAAGCGTCGATCTCGTCATCTGTAGAAGCTCCTGTCTTCGTGTACGTAAATTTTTTCACATTTTTTCCTGCAAACTGATCCTGGAAAGATGCCTCTTTTGCGCGCATACCAAGACCGGCTGTCTCACTGATGGAAAGAATCTGGATGCCATTTAAGGTACCGTCTTTCTGAATTCCCATGGAAAAGTTGATGTCTCCACCGTATCCTTCCGTGGTGGTCACATTCATTACCACACCAAGAAGCTTTCCGGAATCATCCACAGCCCCCAGCACTTCATCAATGTGTTCTGCAGAAAGGCCGTTTTCTTCCAGCACATCTGCTGCTTTTTCCAGAGAAGCGTTTTTCTCGTCCAGCTCTTCAAAAGATGCCGCATCCGGGAAAACTGCCTGGTAGGCCTCCTGTTTTTCTTTCGCCTCTTCTGCCGCAATGGGGTCTTTGGTAACTTGGTAAACCAGTCCCAGCAAAAGGCCGGATACCAGTGTGATCGCCATAAGGATCAGGGCATTTTTTACGATCTTATTCATGCTTTTTTCTCCTCCCTTCCAAATGGCCGCGGCATGGTAATCCGCTCAATTAACGGTACCAGCAGGTTTCCGAAAATAATAGCGTAGGAAACTCCTTCTGCGGAATTTCCAAACAAACGGAAAACGCCGGTTAAAATGCCTAAGATACATCCATATACCAGCTGTCCTGTCTTGGTAATGGGAGAAGTTACATAGTCAGTGGCCATAAAGAATGCACCCAGCATCAGGCCGCCGCCGCAAAGTTCTGCTGCCACATAAGAAAGATCAAATCTATGGCCGCCGAAAATCAGCACAAACACCGCAAAGCTTAACAGGTAGGTGCCGGGAATCCGAAGATCAATCACCTGGAACCACAGAAGAATGGCTGCACCAATGAGAATGGCAATCACAGAAGTCTCACCGATGGTTCCAGCGGTATTTCCAAGGAACATATCCAGCACATATACCGGTTCTCCAGCTTTGATAGCTGCTAATGGGGTGGCGCCGGAAAATCCGTCATAAGCAAAATTGGTCATTCTGCCTGCAAAGGAAATTAACAGAAAGCATCTGGCTGCCAATGCCGGGTTCATAAAGTTCTGTCCCAGGCCTCCAAAGAGCTGCTTTACAATAAGGATTGCAAAAATACCGCCAAGAACAGCCAGCCACCAGGGCGCTGAAGAAGGCAGGTTTAAGGCCAGCAGAAGGCCTGTCACTGCTGCGCTGCAGTCCGAAACAGTGATCTTTTTGTGCATCAATTTTTCATATACATACTCTGTCAGCACACATGTGCCCACACTGACGATAATCAGAAGCAGGGCATTCCATCCAAAGTGCCACACTCCGAAAATCGAAGCAGGAAGCAGGGCCAACAGTACCAGTTCCATAATCTTGTCCGTCCGCACGGCAGAACGCACATGGGGATTCGTGGACACATTCCATTTTTTCTCATTCATTTCTCGATTCCCCCTTATTTCTTCCGTTTAGAAGCCATAACAATCCGGCGCATGGACTTGATTTCCTGGGTCAGGTGCCGTCTTGCAGGACAGCTGTAGCTGCAGCAGCCGCATTCGCAGCACTCCAAGCCGCCCATCTTATCAAAGGCAGCTTCATCGTGGCGTTCTGCCAGGTCTGCAAGCCTTGCAGGAATCAAATGCTCCGGGCAGGCGCTGACACACCGTCCGCAGTTGATGCAGGCGGTGGGCTCAAACATGGCTGCCTCATCTTTGGTCATACACAGAATCGCAGAGGAAGTCTTGGTACAGGGAACATTTAAGTCAAACATGGCAAATCCCATCATGGGACCTCCGGAAATAACCTTTTCCGGCTCCTGCTTAAAACCGCCTGCTGCGTCCACCAGTTCCTGATAACTGGTTCCGGTATATACGGAAAAGTTCTGAGGATCTGTAATGGCATCACCAGTTACCGTTACAATCCGTTCTGTCACTGGTTTTCCTTCCGTCACTGCCCGGTTAATGGCATAGACGGTCTCGCAGTTGTCCACAATACATCCAGCATCTGCAGGAAGCATGGAAGAATTGATCTTTCTTCCAGTAACGGCATAGATCAGCATACGCTCTGCGCCCTGGGGATACTTGGTTTTCAGGGCAAGAACCTGGATATTTTCTTCTCCCTCTGCCTTTTTCTCCATCAGGGCAATGGCGTCTTTTTTATTGTCCTCAATGGCAATCACGCCTTTTGCCGTGGGAAACAGTTTCAGAATGATCTTCAGTCCGCCAATAATTTTTTCCGGTGCATCTAACATTCTCCGGTAATCACTGGTTAAATAGGGTTCACACTCTGCACAGTTTACAATGATGTATTCAATTTTTTCCGGCTCTTTCGGTGAAAGCTTCACATGGGTAGGAAATCCGGCTCCTCCCATGCCCACAACGCCTGCTTCCTTGATCATGTTTAAAATTTCCGCTTTTTCCAGATCTTTCAATGGTTTGCAGGCTGGGTATCCGGTCTCCTCATAAGCACCGTCATTCTCCACAATGACGGAATTTACCATGGTACCTGTGGCGGTCAGCCTCGGTTCGATATTTTTTACCGTCCCGGAAACAGACGCATGAATAGGAACAGAAACAAATCCGCCTGCTTCTGCGATCTTCTGTCCTGCCAGGACATGATCTCCTTTTTTTACCAGACAGACTGCCGGTGCTCCGATATGCTGAGAAAGGGGGTATACCAGTTCCCCCTTGGGACAGACTTTCCGAACCGGCTTATCTTTGGAAAGCTCTTTGCCGTCATAGGGATGAATTCCGCCCCGGAATGTTCGTTTGGCCATCTTTTCATACCTTCCTTCTTAAAATTTTAACTGCCCTTCTTGTGCTTCTTTTGGATTTTCTTTATAATGAACTCGAAAGGAGTTTTCTATGATTACAAAACAATTTTCGCTGGGAAAGATTCCGGAAAACCTTCCCGGCTGTTTTCCTTTTTCAAATACCATTTCTTTTCTGGATATCGAATCCACCGGCTATGCCAGAAAAAACGCCTCCCTGGCGTATGCTGGCTGCCTCTTTCCGGAAAATGGATGTTGGATTGCCGCTTTGTGGATCACCGAAACAAAAAAGGAAGAAACCGCTCTTCTTTCGGCCCTCTTTGCAAAACTTTCTTCCTGTACAGCCCTTGTCACCTTTGGGGGCACCAGCTTTGACCTTCCGTTTCTGAAAAAGAAAGCTTCTGCTCTTGGCCTTTCTTTTCCTCTTTCTGATCTGTCCCATCTGGATCTTTATCAGGCCATCCGCCCGTTCCAGAAGTTTTTTGGCCTGGAACATATGGACCAGAAAAGCCTGGAGCATCTCCTTGGACTTGTGCGTTCCCCAGAGGATAACGATCTCACCATGCTTCCAAAACTTTTGCCTCTGCTTTCTTTCCTTGATCTGAAAAATGGCAGTTTCCAGGAAGTTTCGGGACATCCAGCTGCAGATCCAAAGGCTTTTCAGTATCAGCTTTCCATTACCCTGCCATTTTCCCTGCCTTTTCCTATCTCTCATATGTATGAGCATTTTTATCTGAAAGGAGAAGGAAATCAAATCCAGCTTTTGGTGTATGGATTTTCCGGAACGCTGAAATACTTCTTCCAGGATTATAAAAATTATTATTATCTTCCGGCAGAAGACCAGGCCATTCACAAAAGCGTAGCTGCCTATATGGATAAGAAAAACCGGGTGCCAGCCAAAGCTTCCACCTGCTACATCAAGAAAAGTGGGAACTTTCTCCCTTCTCCTGCTGTGGGAACTTATTTTCTTTCTGAGTGGAAAGCTTCCGATGCCTGGCTTCTCTATACCCCGGACTGGGAAGCAAATCCGGAAAACTTACAAAGCTATGCCAGATTTTTGTTATCTTTTCTTTAATCTTTCAGGAAACTTTGAAAAAAATTTCACATTCTTGAAAATTTTTTCACAATGTCAAAAAAGGGAGGATGTTGTTTGACAACATCCTCCCCTCACCATATGCTTTGTAAAATTTTACTCTTCCTCGTCAGCTTCTTTGGAAGCGGTCTGGAGAGCTTTCATGCTGAGGCTGATCTTCTTGTCTTCCTCATTGAAGTCTACTACTTTGGCAGTGATCACTTCACCAATGCTCAGTACATCAGCCGGCTTCTCTACATGCTCCTGAGAAATCTGGGAAACATGAAGCAGTGCATCTACGCCCGGCTCCAGCTCTACGAAAGCGCCGAAATCGGTCATTCTTGCCACACGGCCTTCTACTACATTTCCTACTGCATATTTCTCTGCAGCACTCAGCCACGGATTCTGATCTGCAAATTTCAGGCTCAGAGCAATCTTATCGCCGCTGATGTCTTTGATCAGGACAGTAAGTTTCTCACCAACTTTGAATACTTTTTTCGGGTTCTCTACGCGGCCCCAGGACATCTCAGAAATGTGAAGCAGACCATCTGCTCCGCCCAGATCGATGAATGCACCAAAATCTGTAATGTTCTTGATAACGCCTTCTACTACATCGCCCGGATGAATCCGCTCGAAGAGTTCTTTCTGCATCTCTGCTTTCTTAGCAACCAGCAGCTGCTTACGGTCACCGATGATTCTTCTTCTGCGGGGATTGAACTCGCTGATCACGAACTCGATCTCCTGTCCGGCATATTTGCCGAGATTCTTTTCATAGGTATCAGATACCAGGCTGGCCGGGATAAATACTCTGGCTTCATCAACGATAACGCTTAAGCCGCCATCCAGAACCTGAGCAACCGGAGCTTTCAGAACCTCATGGTTCTCAAATGCTTCTTCCAGTCTCTTATTTCCTTTTTCTGCTGCAAGACGTTTGTAGGTCAGAACCACCTGTCCTTCACCGTCATTAACTTTCAGAACTTTTGCTTCCATCTTATCATTCACATGTACTACTTCATGGAGGTCTACGCTCTGGTCATTGGTATATTCGCTTTTCGTAATGATACCGTCTGCTTTGTAGCCTATATTCAAGATGATTTCGTCATCTTTCACATCGATAACTGTACCTTCGACTACCTCTCCATTATGAATTGTTTTGAATGACTCGTCCAGCATTTGTTCAAAGCTCATTTCTGACATTGTTTTGAACCTCCTCAATAATATTATTTGGGGTCGATGCCCCTGCGGTAATACCTACGCAACTCATGGATTGTAGTGACTGCACATCCAAATCTTTTAGTTTCTGTATATAGTAAGTATTTGCACATTCTTTACTGCATATTTCAAATAGTTTCTGCGTGTTGGAACTGTGCTTTCCTCCGATCACAATCATCGCATCTGCTTCTTTTGCGATCTCGCGAGCCTCCGTCTGCCTCTTTTCCGTTGCACTGCAGATCGTATTTAAAACAAGTATATCATAACCCTTTTTTGAAATAATTTCAACTAATTTATTAAATTTCTTGTAGTTAAATGTCGTCTGAGCGACGATACAAAGCGGTTTTTCCTGATCGTGGACATACTGGTGTGCTTCTTCTTCTGTCTCAATGACATCTGCACCGTTTCTGCACCATCCGCAGATGCCTTCCACCTCCGGGTGGCTGCCGTTTCCAATGATCAGAATGTCTTTTCCTTCATTGCTTTTGTCCCATACAATCTGATGGATCTTCTGCACATAATAGCAGGTGGCATCTACCAGTTCCAGGTCTTTTTGCTCAATCAGGTCATAAATCTCTTTGGGGACTCCGTGGGACCGTATGATGACCGTTCCTTCCTTTAACTGCTCCAGCTCTTTCCTGGACTCCAGCACCTGCACGCCTTTTTTCTGCAGATCCTCCACCACCTGTTCGTTGTGGATGATAGGACCGTAGGTATAAATCTTCTTTCCCGGTATGCCGGCCTGTTCGTAAACCATCTTGACTGCCCGCTTCACTCCGGGACAGAACCCAGCAGTTTTTGCCGTCTTTACGATCATACGCCTGCCCTTTCCTGATACAGTTTCAGAATCGCATCCGTCACCTGGGCGATATCCATGTCAGACGTATCCACGCAGACGGCATCCTCTGCCTGTTTTAATGGAGCGATATCCCGGTGCATATCCCGGTAATCCCGGCTTTCAATCTTCGCAGCGATCTCGGACAGTTCTGCCTGTTCGCCTCTCTTTATGGATTCCTCATAGCGCCGTCTGGCTCTGGTTTCAACGCTGGCTGTCAGGTAGATCTTTAACTGGGCATTTGGAAGCACATTTGTTCCAATGTCCCTGCCATCCATGATAATATCATATCTGGCTGCAAAATCCCTCTGAGGGGCAAGCAGAAGATCTCTCACTGCACCGATGGCCGAAACCTTTGAAGTAGCTTCGCTGACTGCTTCTGTACGCAGCTTTGCATTTACATTTTCCCCGTTTAAATACACCTGCTGCTCTCCATCTGCATAATCCACCGAAATGTGGACTTCCCCACATGCCGATTCCACTGCTTTTGCATCATCCGGAGAAATCCCATGCTCCAAAAAATACACAGCGGCAGCCCGGTACATGGCTCCGGTGTCCACGTAGATAAATGACAGGCGGTGGGCAAGCTCCTTTGCAATGGTGCTTTTTCCGGCTCCTGCCGGCCCGTCAATGGCGATGTTAAAGCTCATACGTTTCCCTTTCATCCTCCTTTATATTCCCAGACCGGCGGCACGTCCGGTGGCCCACGCAATCTGCAGGTTAAACCCTCCGGTGAGCGCGTCTAAATCCAGCACTTCTCCTGCGAAAAACAACCCTGGAAGAATCCTGGATTCCATAGTGGAAGGATTGACTTCCTTCACGCTCACGCCTCCTCTGGTGATGATAGACTCATTATAATCTCGAAAGCCTGTTATGGTCAACCGGAAGTTTTTGATTTTGTTTGAAAAATTCCGTCTTTCTTCCCTGGAAATCTCGTGGACTTTCTTTTCCGGATCAATTCCGGACACTTCGATCATCACCGGAATCAGTTTTGAAGGAAATAAGCCTCCCAGGGCATTTTTAAACTGCTTATTTTTTTCGTTGTCAAAGTCCCGCAGGATTCTGGCATCTAACTGCTCTTCGGAAAGCGCCGGTTTTAAATCAATGGAAAGAGTCAGTTCTTTTCCTCTCTGCTTTGCTCCCACTGCACTGCTGGCACTTAAAATCAGAGGGCCGGTAACACCAAAATGGGTAAACATCATTTCCCCGAAATCTTCGTAGATCCGCTTTTTTCCATCCATCACAGACACCTGGACATTTTTCAGGGAAAGTCCCTGAAGCCTTCCTGGAATATCTTCTTTGATGTTCATAGGAACCAGTGCTGGATACTGCTCTGTCACGGTATGCCCCGTCTCTTTTGCAAAACGGTAGCCGTCTCCAGTGGAACCGGTGCTTGGATAAGCAAGACCTCCTGTGGCCACAATCACGGCATCTGCCGAAATCTTTTCTCCATTTTCCAAAACAACTCCTGCCGCACGGCCATCCTCTGCCAGAATCCGCTTTACCGGGGCACGAAATCTGGTCTCTATTCCAAAGGACTGCATGGTTTTTCGCAGAGCAGCAATGACATCAGAGGAATGATCCGATGCCGGAAAGACTCGGTTTCCCCGCTCTGTTTTTAATTTCAGCCCATGGCTTTCAAAAAAGTCCATCACGTCCTGGCTGGTGCAGCCATAAATGGCACTGTACAGAAATTTCCGATTGGTGCACACATTTTTCAGAAACTCTTCCGGATCACAGTCGTTGGTGACATTGCACCGCCCTTTTCCCGTGATATACAGCTTTTTCCCAGGTTTTTCATTCTTTTCGCAGACAAGCACCTGATGTCCTGCCTGGGCCGCGGTAATGGCCGCATACATTCCTGCTGCGCCGCATCCTGCAATGACCACCTTACTCATGTTTTTCTTCTCCTCTCTGCCAGATCTGGATATCCTCCGATGGCTGTTCCATCTCATCAATGCCGTAAAACTGATAATCCTGCCAAACCTGTTCTAATTCTTCCAGGCTCTTTTTCATGGCTTCCTGCCTGCGCACTCCGAGAGCCACCACCAGGGCGTTTAAAAGGCTTAAGGGAGCTGTCAGGGAATCCACCACGGATGCCATCTGGCTGGCCGCAATGAGGTTGCAGGAGGAATACAGATTCAGAGGTGAATGGACGTTGTCTGTCACTGCAATAACTCCGGCATTCCGGCTGTTGGCAAATTCCAGGGCTTTCAACGTCCGCATGGAGTATCTTGGAAAGCTGATACCCACCACGACGTCTTCCGGGCCAATGCGAAGCATCTGCTCAAAAATCTCGCTGACGCTGCTGGTTTTGATCACCCGCACATTTTCAAACATCATATTTAAGTAAAATCCCAGAAGCTCTGCTAAGGGCTCACAGCTTCTGATTCCGATGATGTAGATGGTTCTGGCTTTCTGGATCATTTCCACGGCTGCCGAAAACGCTGCCTCCTCGTTTTGTTCCATGGTTTTTTTCAGATTTTCCACATCTGACTGGAGAATGGCATGAAAGATTTCTTTGTCTGTCACCCCTTCAAAGGTATTTCCCATGTCCAGAAGCCTGGACATTCTTCCGGGAAATCCAGGGTCTGCTTTCGCTGACTTAGGCTTCTTCTCTTCTTCCAGCCCAGATTCTTTTCCTTTCAGTCCGATTTTTTCCAGAATTTCATAAAATGCATTGCTCATCTTCGGCTGTCCTTCTCTATTTTCCATCTCTTTTGATTTTGCTTACGCACAATGCAGTCAGTATAGCACAAATCTTCTGGAAAGTACACTAAGAAAGCAGGCGGCACAGCAGGAAATGCATTTCATCTACGAAAAAAGGCCCCGCACAGAATTTCTCTGCGCGGAAGCCCTTTCTTCCGAAACTGACATGCCGCCTGATGGCGGGCACTGCCATACATGAAAGTCAGCTGCTACGCGCCTTTGGCGCCCCCACAGCTGCCGCCGTATGCGTAATTCGGGCTGCCGCCCTGCTTACTCATACAGTTTAGCCTGTCCGATATCTATGAATTCGCTCATGCAAGCATAGCTCTTTCATGGCTGTCGTCCAGGACTTTCATCGTAAATTATACCGGATATGCTTTGTTCTTTGTATCAGCCACGGCCGGATCTACTTTGGTTTCCTTTGCCTGTCTGTATTTGAAGAAGTCAGTTGCTACCTGCGGGAACAGAGCGTAGGTTAATACGTCCTCATCCTGCTCTTTCCAAGTGCCCATCTCTTTTTCCAGTGTATCCAGCTCGTCCGGGATCAGGTCTGCCGGACGGCAGGTGATCACTTTAGCATCGCCGATGCACTTCTTCTGTACTTCTTTGTTGAACGGTTTTACAGTTGCACCATACTCACCAGAAAGAACAGCCTTGGTCTCTTTGGTAACCATCTTGTATCTCTCGCCGGTCAGAACGTTAAATACAGCCTGTGTACCTACGATCTGAGAAGACGGAGTTACCAGAGGCGGCTCTCCAAGGTCTTTTCTTACTCTGGGCACTTCTTCCAGAACATCGTAGAATTTGTCTTCTGCGTGCTGTTCTTTTAACTGGGAAGTCAGGTTGGAAAGCATTCCACCCGGTACCTGGTACAGCAGAGTCTTGATGTTGACACCTAAGTTCTTCGGATTTAACAGTCCTGTCTCCAGAGCGTTGTCACGGATCGGACGGAAGTAGTCAGCAATTTCAGCTAACAGCTTCTGATCCAGACCGGTATCATACGGAGTTCCCTTGAAGGTCTCTACCATAACTTCGGTAGCCGGCTGTGAAGTACCCATTGCAAACGGTGACATAGCGGTATCGATGACATCCACACCAGCTTCTACTGCTTTCATGTAAGTCATGGAAGCAACACCGGAAGTATAGTGGGTATGCAGCTGGATGGGGATCTCTACAGCTTCTTTTAAGGCGCTTACCAGCTCGGTAGCCTTGTAGGGAAGCAGAAGACCTGCCATATCCTTGATACAGATGGAGTTTGCACCCATATCCTGGATCTTCTTAGCCATATCTACCCAATAATCCAGGGTGTAAGCATCACCTAATGTATAGGACAGAGCAACCTGTGCATGTCCTTTTTCTTTGTTGGCTGCCTTTACAGCGGTCTGCAGGTTGCGCAGGTCGTTTAAGCAGTCAAAGATACGGATGATATCAATACCGTTTGCGATGGATTTCTGCACGAAATACTCTACTACATCATCTGCATATGGACGATATCCTAAGATATTCTGTCCACGGAACAGCATCTGCAGTTTGGTATTTTTGAATCCATCACGGAATTTACGAAGTCTTTCCCAGGGATCTTCCTTCAGGAAACGTAAAGACGCATCGAAGGTAGCGCCTCCCCAGCACTCTACTGAATGATAGCCTACTTTATCCATAAGAGGCACGATGGGCAGCATCTGCTCAGTCGTCATTCTGGTAGCAATCAGGGACTGATGTGCATCACGCAGAATCGTCTCTGTAATTTTAATTGGTTTTTTTACTGTTTCAGCCATGATTTTCCTCCTGAATAATAATTACACTCCAAAGATCGCCATGAAGGTACCTGCTGCAACAGCCGTACCGATAACGCCTGCTACGTTTGGTCCCATTGCGTGCATCAGCAGGAAGTTTGTAGGATCTGCTTCAGCACCCACTTTCTGGGATACACGGGCTGCCATAGGAACGGCAGATACACCTGCAGAACCAATCAACGGATTGATCTTGCCGCCGGAAAGCTTGCACATCAGTTTTCCAAGAAGAACACCTCCTGCGGTACCGAATGCGAATGCAGCCAGACCCAGAGCAACGATCTTTAAGGTATCCAGGTTCAGGAATGCTTCTGCACTGGTGGAAGCACCTACAGAAGTACCCAGCAGGATAACAACGATGTACATCAGAGCATTGGAAGCGGTCTCGGTAAGCTGTTTTACAACGCCGCTCTCACGGAACAGGTTACCTAACATCAGCATACCTACCAGAGGAGCTGTGGTCGGCAGAAGCAGACACACAACGATGGTGATCACAATGGGGAACAGGATCTTTTCCAGTTTGGAAACCGGACGAAGCTGCTGCATCTTGATCTTCCGCTCTTCTTCTGTAGTCAGCGCCTTCATGATAGGCGGCTGGATGATGGGTACCAGGGACATATAAGAATATGCTGCCACTGCGATGGGACCCATCAGGCTGGACTGTCCCAGTTTTCCTGCCAGGAAAATGGAAGTCGGACCGTCAGCTCCTCCAATGATGGAGATGGCTGCTGCTGCCTTTCCATTGAATCCAAGGAAGATTGCCAGGAAATATGCTACATAAATACCCAGCTGTGCGGCAGCACCCATCAGGAAACTGATGGGGTTTGCAATCAGCGGACCAAAGTCTGTCATGGCACCTACACCCATAAAAATCAGGGACGGTAAAATACTCCACTCATCCAAGATGTAGAAATAATGTAAAAGTCCGCCTACTCCATTGGAAGTATCTTCCGGATTTGCCATGATGTCCGGATAGATATTTACAAGCAGCATACCAAACGCAATAGGAACCAGGAGCAGCGGCTCAAACCCTTTTCGGATTGCCAGGTATAAGAATACGCAGGCTACCAGGATCATCAGGTAATTTCCCCAGGTAAGGTTGAAAAATGCTGTCTGATGGAGCAGGTTCGACAATGTCTCAGCTACATATGACATGTTTCTACCTCCAGTGTATTAGTTCATTGTTGCTAAGGTATCGCCGGATTCTACTGCGTCTCCTGTTGCAACATCAATACTTGCCACGGTGCCGTCCTGCGGAGCAACTACCGGGATCTCCATCTTCATAGCTTCCAGAATGATGATGGAATCACCAGCTTTTACAGCCTGTCCAACACTTGCTTCTACCTTGCATACCTTGCCCGGTACAGAAGCAGTTACTTTTACGCTGCCAGCGCCTGCTGCTGCCTTGGGAGCGGCTTTCGGTGCTGCCTTAGGAGCTGCCTTCGGTGCTGCTTTGGGAGCTGCTGCCGGTGCTGCTGCGCCAGTACCTGTTCCTTCTTCTACGGTTACGTCATATGCAGTTCCGTTTACTGTGATCGTATATGTTTTCATTTTGATTCCTCCTGTATCACTTAGGCTCTGCGCCATTTGTTGTTATTGGATTTTCTGATGGAACGAACTACAAAACCATCTGTGGATGCGCTGCCTTCATATGCTGCGACTGCTGCTGCAATCACTGCTACGAGTTCTTCATCTCCTGCAAGCTCTTCCTCTTCTTCCGGTTCCGGTGCTGCCGCAGGTACCACAGGGGCTGCAGGTGCCTTGGGAGCTTCCGGCTGTTTGTTCATTTTTGCTTCCAGGCCGGAAATCCGTTTGAACTGGCTGATCAGAAAGCTTAAGAACGCCAGCATACAAAATACAATACCAAGACCCATCAGGGTATTTAAACCTGCCTGTTCCATCTTCTCTGCCAAGGTATAGTCGATGTTGAAAGACATATCCGTATACACACCCTGTTTCATATCCAGAGTCAGGACAACCGATACGGTATGCTTTTCAAACTGGACATCGGAAGTGATGGTCACGGTAGTATCCTTGATATCTACTTTCTGCTCACCCATGGACTGGTAAGCACCTGCATCATTTTTTACACCCTTCCAGGAAGTAATGGCTGCAGTGGTAAACGCATCTTTCTGTTCCAGAATGGAATCCATCTGCTCATCAGAAAGAGCAGCGATCTGCTGGATCAAGTTGGAAGCTGCCTGTTTGAAGGTATCTTCCTGGCTCTGGGGCGCTGCTTCAGTAGAAACTTCCGACTCTTCTTCAGAGATCTCGGATTCTACTTTTTCGGCTTCCTCAGAAACATTCCCAGATGCACTCTCAGACTCAGATACTGTTTCTGTCTCAGAAGCTTTTTCACTCTCTGACTCTTTTACAGTCTCAGAAGCGGTTTCTGTCTGGGCAGCTGTCTGGGTCTCGGACTCTGCTGCCATACAGGCAAAGGAAGAGGACATCACCAGAGCAGATGATACGAGGACCGTTGCAACATATTTTTTCAGTTTTCCTCTCACCATATTATTCACCTCTCTTAAACCGTTCCGTGTTTCTTGGCAGGACGGTCTTCTCTTTTTGTGAATAACATTTCAAAGGCACCGATCACATATTTTCTGGTATCAGCAGCCTCAATCAGGGTATCTACATAGCCTCTTCTTGCAGCAGCTTCGGCGCTGGACTGAAGAGAAGCGTACTCTGCAGCTTTTTCATTGATCACAGATGCATCAGAACCGTCATACATGATCTTGGCTGCCAGTTTTGCATCCATCATGCCGATTTCAGCATTTTCCCATGCAAAGGTCATATCTGCTCCCAGAGCCTTGCTGTTCATGACGGTGTATGCACTTCCGTATGCTTTTCCGGCGATCACATTGACCTTGGGAACGGTTGCATTTGCAAATGCGTAGGTCAGCTGTGCGGCTGCTTTTGCAATGCATCTCTCAGAATGCAGATCAGCCTTGAATCCGGTGGTATTGGTAATGGTCAGTACCGGGATCTCAAATGCATCGCAGAATTCTACGAATTTTGCTGCCTTTCTGGCACCCTTTGCAGTCAGGACTGCTTCAAATTCTTCTTTCTTCTCGCCATCATCCCCGTAAACTTCGGTACGGTTGGCAACTGCTCCAACAGTCATGCCGTTGAGTTTGATGAAACCGGTCACCATCTCTTTTGCATAAGCAGCTTTTACTTCTACGAACAGGTTGTCGTCAGAAATGCTGCTAAGAAGAATGCTGGTATCACCCACGGTATTCTCCAGGTCTGCACACACGCGGTTTAAATCATCGGTGCATTCTTCGTATGTGGAATCGTCCTCGTTGTTCGCCGGAAGAATGGAAACCAGCTGGCGGATGCCTGCAAAGATCTCCTCTTCTGTACCGGTAAAGTCAGCAAGTCCTGCTTCCTCACTCTGGAATTTTGCATCTGCGGTGTCGCATTTGCCTGCCTTGTTGTCAGCAAGTGCGTTGGGAGTGTTTACAAAAAGTTTTGCCTTTTTCTCTTCCATGAAAGTAAAGTCCGTCAGTCCCGGCACCAGTGCCAGACCTCCGCCGCATGTTCCGAAGATGGCAGTTATCTGTGGAATCACGCCGCTTGCCAGACTCTGTTTTAAATAGATCTCTCCGAATGCGTTCAGTGCATCGGTTGCCTCCTGCAGACGCAGTCCGGCACAGTCGATCAGTCCGATTACCGGAGCGCCCATTTTCATGGCAAGATCATACAGTGCTGTGATCTTCTTTGCGTGCATCTCGCCAATGGTTCCTCCCAGTACGGATGCATCCTGGCTGTAAACATACACCAGATTTCCGTCGATCACTCCATAGCCGGTGATGACACCGTCTGCCGGAGCCTCGGCCGGCTGCATGTTGAAATCTGTGCTTCTGGCAGTTATGCACTTGCCGATCTCAACAAAACTGTTCTCATCAAGCAAAGAATTGATTCTTGTACTTGCCAAGTTTTGTGCTGTGTTACTCATTCTTAGCCCTCCATTTTGTAAATTTATTTGGAATGAAATTTTCTGCCGATTATAATTGTATCGAATTTTGCCAAAAATAGCAAGTCCTTTTCAGGGGGAAAGACCAAATCTGTGAAGAATCTGGAAAAAGCTCCAGCGATAGTCTGCTCTCCTGACAGTTTCCGTAAGTTTTACTGCACAGCTCTTGATCAGTTCTCCATTTAAGTAATACTCCATCCTCCCTGCCTGCTGTCCCGCCTGTGCCGGTGCTTCCAGATTTTTCATCAGGATCCGCCGCACGGTAATCTGATCTTTCGGCCCTGTAAGTACCTGAAAAGGCTCCCTCTCTTCTGTTTTTGTATCTACCAGCACCTGTGTTTTTAAACTTCCATTCTCCGGAACTGCATGGAAGACTGGAATCTGGATTTCTGTCTCCGGCGAAGGCAGTTTCTGATAGGTGTAGGTCTCAAGCGCATACTGCATCAGTTTCCTGGTATCGCTCCACTTGTACTGCCTATTGTTGGGCCAGCCGCAGCCAAGGAGCGCCACGATAAAGAGCCTTCCATCCCTTTCCAGTGCTCCCACGTAACAGTAACCGGCATTTCCCGTAAATCCGGTTTTTCCGCTTAAAGCCCCTTCCATCATGTCCAGAAACTGATTGTGGTTCTGGCAGGTATAACTTCTGGTTCCAGAAAGATCCGTAAAAGAGTAACTTCTGGTCTGGGTAATTTTTAAAAACTCCTCTTTTTTCGGGGATTCCACAATGCAGTAGCGCATGATCCTGGCCAGATCCTCAGCCGTGATGGTATGGGCTCCTCCCTCGTCTTCGGCATCCAGTCCGTTTGGTGTCACAAAATGGGTATCCGTACACCCGAGCTCTTCCGCTTTTTCATTCATCCGCCTGGCAAACGCTTCCACACTTCCCGCCGTATGCTCTGCCAGCGTCACCGCTGTATCATTGTGGCTTTCCAACATCAGGGAATACAAAAGATCCTCCACATAAAACCGTTCCCCCTCAAACATGCCAAGATGAACTTTGGGCTGTGATGCCGCATAAGCGGAGACCTCCACTTCTTCCGTTCCATCTGTCTCTTCCAATACCAGAATGCAGGTCATAATCTTGGTGGTGCTGGCCATAGCCCTTGGTTCTTTTCCATTTTTTTCAAATAAAACACGCCCCAGACTGCCATCCATCAGGACCGCAGACAGGGCGTAAAGCTCACCGGGATCCGGCTCTTCTGCTCTTACCGGCACTGCCATCACAAGCAGCAGAAAAAGCAGCCAGATTCCTGCAAGTATTCTGCATTTTTTCACGAAACCACACTCCTGTCTCTTTCTTTGACAGGACTATTTTATGTAGATCTTCTGAAAACTATGCGTTTTGGTCTTTTGTCCCTGGCATCATCCGAAATTACACTCCAGGCGTTTTTTTACTGCTTCTGAAAGGCTCTCCTCTTCCCAGTAAGCTTCCAGGATCTCTGCAGCCTCTGGCACTTCCTGTTTCAGCAGCGTTTCCAGCTGGTTTGTCCAGGGCTGGCAGCACTCCGGTCTGGTGTCCGGAATGACATGGCCTGCAAAACCATCTGCTTTTAACAGCTTCATTGCAGATAACAAAAGTGTCCGTTTGGCTTTGGTGCCGCATACCAGGATTCCGGTAAGAATGCGCATGGAAATCATGGACAGACGCAGTTCTCTTTTGGAAAGTCCCGGATAAACAGCCAAAAGCTTTCCTGTAAAGCGCCTGGAAGGCCTTAAAAACACCGCCGGCTTATAATGAAACGGATCTTTGCCAGTCCGTTCCATTAAGTCCTGATCCAGATCACTTTCAATGGCATCGTGGGCTTTCCCAGTCTTCTCTTCTTCTATGCGGATCAGGGGATGACAGGTGCTGTCCAAAAGGAAATGGCACAGTACTCCCAGCACATAAGCTCCCAGCTCCGGATCTTTTTGGGCTGCTTCCCTGCAGTTTTCAAAAAAACCAAATGCTTCCTCCTCATGAATCTGATTTCCCAGTTCATTAACCTTATTTTTTCGAAACGGCACATAATAAAACAAAATATCCGGTCCCTGAAGGCCTGCCCGGTAAGCAGCCGGATATTCTTTTACTACCTGGGCGGTTTGCCCGGAAAGATGATGCATCACTGCCCGTCCAAACAGATCATGAGCATACGTTGTCGGCATAAGTATCTCCTCTTTTCTTCTCAGATATCCAGGCGTAAGTGTACCTCTTCTTCTGCCTGTGCTTTGAAATCTTCCACCTGTACAGGGCTGGCCTCCGGCAGTTCATCCAAAGACTGAACACCGAAATTTCTCAGAAATTCTTCTGTGGTACCAAGGAGAATAGGCCGCCCCGGGGCATCCATTCTTCCAAGCTCCGTCACCAGGTTATATTCAATCAGCTTGTTAATGGCGTGATCGCTTTTGACTCCCCGAATCTTCTCAATCTCTGTCTTAGTCACTGGCTGCTTGTAGGCAATGATGGAAAGAGTTTCCATGGCCACATCGCTAAGCACCAATTTTTTCGGCTGCTTTGCCACCTGGATTAAGCAGTCATAATATTCGCTCTTGGTACACAGCTGAAAGGCCTGTTCCAGTTCAATGATGCGGATTCCCCGTTCTTCTTTCTCATAGCGTTTCATCATCTCATGAATCAGTTCCACCGTGGTTTCCACATCTTCCCCAATAGCTTTTGCAATCTTTTCTGCCTCAACCGAATCTCCCATTGCAAAGAGAATGGCTTCGATTTCTCCCTCCAGTTTTTCCTTCTTCATGCTTCGGATTCCTCTTCTTTCGCTTTGATCAAAATTTCTCCAAAGGTTTCCTCCTGGACAACAGAAATTTTCCCTACTTTCATCAGTTCCAGAATCACCAGAAATGCAATGATCGTATACATTTTCGAATGGTGCATGGTAAGAAGGTCTGTAAAACGGCAGGTTTTCTGTTCCCTGATATAGCCTTCTACCTCTTTCCAGGCAGCATCCATGTCCACTTCTTCTTTTTCCAAGGTGCCAAACTTGCTGCGGATGGGATCGATCCGCTCCACCTGCCTGCGCATCACTGCTTTAAATAAGCGGTAAAGTCCGGCCAGCGTCATGTCTCCAAGCAAATCCGACACATCTGCCGGCTGCTGGTAGTCTGACACTTCTTTGGGCAGAATGCGTGGGCGAAACAGCGCCTGGGAAGCATCTTCCTGCTTTTCCCGAAGCTCATAGGACATAAACTTGTAAAGCTTGTATTCCAAAAGCTGTTCTGTAAGCTCCTGCCTGGGATCCTCTTCCTCCCCTTCTTCGTTTACTTCTTTTGGAAGAAGCATCCGGGATTTGATATCCAAAAGAGTGGCTGCCATCACCAGAAATTCGCTCATTATGTTTAAGTCCTGGCGCTGCATTTCCCGAATGTACTCCAGGTACTGCCTGGTAATCTCCACAATGGGAATATCGTAAATATTTACTTTATTCTTGTCAATGAGATGCAGCAGAAGATCCAACGGTCCCTCAAACGCATCCAGTTTTACCGGTATTCCCATGTTTTCACTCCGTTTTCTTTCCAGCGCCAATGTGCAGCACCACAAGTTCTCTTGGATTGCCAATGCGCACCGGCATATGATGGTCGCCAAGGCCTGCACTGACAGCCAGATACTGGCCAGACTCCTCATAAAGTCCCCTGTCATACTTTGGAAATGGGCGCATCTGGGGACTGACAATCCCCCCGATTCCAGGAAGACGCACATATCCCCCATGCAGGTGGCCGGAAACGGTAAGATCCGCCCCCCAGGAGCGGTACGTCCCAAAATGCACAGGATTGTGGGCAATTAAAATAGAATACTTCTCCTTGGAAGGCCGTGGAAGGAGGCCGTCCATCTCCGAAGCGGTCACTTTTTTCGCACCGATTCTCCGGTAATGTTCTCTTCCAATTTCCAGACCTGCCACCTCTATAGGAAGGCTATGAATGGTCAGATTTGCCTTTTCGTTTCTCAGCATCTGCACGCCCAGCCTTTTCAGCTCTCCTTCGTAGACCTCATAAGATTCCGGCTCTTCCTCCCGCAGCTTTGTCTCATGGTTTCCATTTCCGGCAAAAACCAGGTATGTTCCCGCCAGCTTTTCCATCAGTGCATATACTCCATCACAGGGACCACCTGCTGTGATCAAGTCTCCAGCACTTAAAATCAGGTCCGGATTCTGGTCTTTCACAGCCTTTACAAGCGCTTTCTGGCCTTCTCCGTGCCAGACTCCGTGAAGATCACTTAATAAAACCGCCGTCACCAGGCCACATCCCTGGAACCGTTTTTCATCCAGGGAAATTCGATAATCCCGGACAACGAATTTTTTCATACAGTACCTCTTTTTTATCCATTTTCAGTCTCTTCCCAGACTGTTTCCGTTTCCGTGCTGCCGTTTTTTTTATCATAACACAAATTCCGGTATCTGTTCCATGCTTTTTTCAGATAATGGAAAAAGCCGGCCTTTTCGCAGGGCTCTGCCGTCAAAATCTGCACCCGCCCAATCTCTTTTCCATTCAGCCGGTATACGGCTTCTCCTGCCGGATCATTTTCGGATACCGGAGCCTGCAGTTTTTCATACAGCACCACTTCTTTTTCAATCCCGGATACCTCCTGCCCATTGGTATCCAGATATTGAAAAGGCTTTTCGTACCGGCACGGCACCTCCTCTTTCAGGCCGCCTTTTACCGGAACCATTCCTGCAGGTTCTTCATTTTCATCAGTGTACAGACGGCATTTTCCAAATCCATAATTTAACAGAGAAGCTGCATTGGCAAAACGGGTCTTGGAATCCGGGGCCGCCAGCACTACTGCAATCAGCTCGATGCCGTTTCTTTCCGCCGTGGCAGACAGACAGTACCCGGCCCTGCTGGTGCTTCCGGTTTTCAGCCCGCTGCATCCTTCAAAGCTTCGCAGCAGTTTGTTTGTGTTGGTCAGTCCAAATTCACTGCTTCCCTGCCTGGTCACATGGGTGATGTTCTCCATCCAGATGGTGGCATACTCATGAATCTTTGGAAAACGGGTAATCAGCTCTCTTGTCATCACTGCAATATCCTTTGCGCAGGTATAATGCGCCGGATCCTCCGTCAGTCCGCAGCAGTCCACAAAATGGGTATGTTCCATGCCAAGAAGCTCTGCTTTCTGATTCATTCTGGCGACAAATTCTCCCTCCGTGCCTGCTACGTGTTCTGCCATAGCTACCGCCGCATCGTTTCCAGAAGCCACCACAATGCATTTAATCAAGGTCTCTGCGGTCTGGACCTCTCCCTCCTCCAAAAACACCTGGGAACCACCCATGGACTTTGCGTGGGCGCTGGTCATCACTTCGTCCTCTAAATGAAGCTGACCGGATTCCAGTGCCTCAAAAATCAGCAGCAGTGTCATTATCTTTGTCACGCTGGCCGGACTCCGCTCTTCCTCGGCTCCCTTTTCATACAGAATGGTTCCTGTAGCATTTTCCATCAGCACTGCCGCTGGCGCTTCCACTTCCAGGCTGCTCTCCTCTGCCGCCCCTTCTGCCCACTGGCACAGCAGGAAACTTACTGCCAGCAGAACACTTAGAAGTTTTTTCATAAAAATACCGCCTTTCGTCCTCTTATCTACTTATCTATAATCGGACGATCAGCGGTTTATGATTTTTTTGCGGATGTCCCGCATCTTTTCCGGGGTTTCGGGATATCTGGCAAATATCACATGCATTCCAAAATCCAGGAAATAATAAACAGTCAGAAACGTAACAAGCCGGTAGCCCACCCATTTGGGATACAGCGCCGTCACTTTTTCAATGGCCCCCTGGAGAAAATAAAACATCACAACAGTATAAACTCCCCAGGCCAGCGTGCTTTCCAGGCAGAGAATCCCTTTATAATTGAAAGGTTTCTCATGATAATCCCACCACACTTCTCCAAAGAGGTGCAGCATCATCGTTGCCACCAGAAATTCAAATCCAGTAGCCAGAAACGCCCCTGCCAGATACACCAGCATCAGATGCTCCGAAAACGGACGAAGCAGAAAATACACGCCCAATGCTCCAAACCCGTAGATCGGGCAGATGGGACCGAAAATAAATCCCCGGTTTACCCAGTGTTTCGGCCTGGCACACAGAGACATATAGATGGACTCCACCAGCCATCCTAAGATGCTGTACACAAAAAACCACTGGAGAAGACGGTACAGATCTGTATTGGTGCCATACACCACCATTTCCCAGGGCATCTGTTCCCATGGGATTCCACTCAACGGCATAACCTGTCCTCCTAGTAGTAAGAAAGCCCCTGACTGTTACCAACTATCAGGGGCTTCATCTGCACATAATTAGTTATACTTACGCTTACGAGCTGCTTCGGATTTTTTCTTCCGTCTTACACTGGGTTTTTCGTAATGTTCTCTCTTACGAATCTCCTGCTGGATACCAGCTTTTGCGCAGTTTCTCTTGAAACGGCGTAATGCGCTGTCCAGTGTCTCGTTTTCTTTTACGATTACATTTGACATACTTTCACACCTAACCTCCCTCCAGTTGTAGATTGTGCATAATACAACTGTCTGGGTATTCTTATTGCACTGATAAATATTATATCATATTTTTCGGATACGTCAACTACTTTTTTCGTAAAATCTTAGTGAATCTGTCCTTCCAGAATACCGGCTGCTGCTGCAACTGCTTCACCGATCTTCTCCGGGTTCTTTCCGCCGGCCTGAGCCATGTTGGGACGGCCGCCGCCGCCACCGCCTACGATAGCTGCAATGCCTTTGATCAGATTTCCTGCATGAGCGCCTGCTTTCATGGCACCATCGGTTGCCATTGCCATCAGGCTGACTTTTCCGTCTTTCGCAGAAGCCAGAACAACGACGCCTTCACCCAGCTTGTTTTTCAGGTCATCGCCCAGATCGCGCAGGCCGTTCATGTCCACACCCTCAACCTGTGCTGCCAGAAGCTTGATGCCTTTTACTTCTGTTACCTGGTTCATCACATCGCCAAGTGCATCCTGAGCCATCTTTGCTTTCAGAGACTCATTCTCGCTGTGCAGCGCTTTTACTTCTGCCTGCAGATGGGCAATTTTGTTTTCCAGCTCTGCCGGAGTGGTCTTTAACAGGGCAGATGCCTTGTCAAGCTTCTCTTCCAGCTGTCTGTAATAACGGAATACCCCTTCTCCGGTGAGGGCCTCAATACGGCGCACACCAGCTGCAATACCTGCTTCAGAAACAATCTTGAACACCGTGATCTGGCTGGTATTTTCCACATGAGTACCACCGCAGAGCTCCTTGGAAAAGTCACCCATGGATACTACACGTACTTTGTCAGAATATTTTTCGCCAAACAGAGCCATGGCTCCGGTTTTCTTCGCATCATCAGTGTTCATGATGTCGGTTACAACCGGAAGAGCTGCCTGGATCTCTTTGTTTACCAGTTCTTCGGTCTTTGCAATCTCTTCTGCTGTCATAGGAGCAAAATGTACAAAGTCGAAACGCAGTCTGTCCGGAGTTACCAGAGAACCTTTCTGCTCAACATGGGAACCAAGTACAGTCTTTAATGCTTTCTGAAGCAGATGGGTTGCACTGTGGTTCTTGCAGGTATTGGCACGTCCTGCCGGATCTACTTCCAGAGTCACCACATCGCCCGTTTTAAACATGCCTTTGACTACTTTTCCGATGTGGCCGATTTTTCCGCCTAAAAGTTTGATGGTGTCTTCTACTTCAAAGACGGCATCTGCAGTGCGGATCACGCCCTTATCACCTTCCTGACCGCCCATAGTAGCATAGAACGGAGTCTCATCTACAAAAATGGTAGCTTTTTCTCCATCGGAAACTGCCTCTGTCACCTCGGTTTCGGTAGTCAGAACTGTGATCTTGGATTCATGGGTCAGACGGTCATAGCCTACAAAGGTGCTGGTCACAGCCGGATCGATGGAATCATAAACGGTAGCATCTGCGCCCATGTAGTTTGTGGTCTCTCTGGCGCTTCTTGCCTTCACACGCTGTTCTTCCATGGCAGCTTTGAAGCCTTCTTCATCAATGGTGTAACCTTTTTCATCCAGAATCTCTTTGGTCAGATCCAGGGGGAAGCCGTAGGTATCATACAGTGTAAAGGCATCTTTTCCAGCGAGAACCGTCTGTCCTGCTGCCTTCATATCTGCTTCCATGCCTGCCAGAATATTTAAGCCCTGGTCAATCGTCTTGTTGAATTTCTCTTCTTCCTGTCCGAGAACCTTGAAGATAAACTCTCTCTTCTCATCCAGCTCCGGATAACCGTCTTTGGAGCCCTCAATTACGGTCTCACTCAGTTTTGCAAGGAAGGCACCTGGAATACCAAGAAGACGTCCGTGGCGGGCTGCACGGCGGATCAAACGGCGCAGCACGTAGCCTCTTCCTTCATTGGTAGGCATAATTCCATCAGAAATCATAAAGGTGGCAGAACGGATATGGTCTGTGATCAGACGGATGGAAACATCCTTCTCTTCATCTTCTTCATAGGCCACACCAGCCATTTCGCAGACCTTGTTGCGCAGTGCCTGCAGGGTATCCACATCAAAAATGGAGTCCACATCCTGGACAACCACTGCCAGACGCTCCAGTCCCATACCGGTATCAATGTTCTTCTGGATCAGTTCGGTATAATTGCCGTTTCCGTCATTTTCAAACTGGGTAAATACGTTGTTCCAGATCTCCATATAACGGTCGCACTCACAGCCTACGGTACAGCCCGGTTTTCCACAGCCGTATTTTTCTCCGCGGTCATAGTAAATCTCAGAACAGGGACCACAGGGACCTGCGCCATGCTCCCAGAAATTGTCTTCTTTTCCGAAGCGAAAGATTCTCTCCGGGGCGATGCCGATCTCTTTGTTCCAGATCTCAAATGCTTCGTCATCGTCCTGATAAACGGACGGATACAGACGTTCCGGATCCAGTCCTACAACCTGTGTCAGAAATTCCCAGGACCAGTGGATGGCTTCATCCTTAAAGTAATCTCCAAAAGAGAAATTGCCCAGCATCTCAAAGAAAGTGCCGTGGCGGGCAGTCTTTCCTACGTTTTCGATATCACCTGTACGAATACATTTCTGGCAGGTGGTCACTCTTCTTCTAGGCGGAATCTCCGCTCCGGTAAAGTACGGCTTTAACGGTGCCATACCTGAGTTGATCAGTAATAAGCTCTTGTCGTTGTGCGGAACAAGAGAGAAACTTTTCATTGCCAAATGTCCTTTGCTCTCGAAAAATTCCAGGAACATTTTTCGAAGCTCATTTACACCATACGCTTTCACGATTTATCCTCCTGTGTACTGCCTGTCTTTTCTGGAGATGGAAGCCCCCACTTCCGCTCTCCTTTTTCAGCCGCGTTTTGCATCCTTTTTGTCCCGGAGGCGTTTGCCAAGTGCAATTCCTCCCACGCCCACTGCGGCCAGTAAAATCATTTTGATTGTTGTGATAATAAATTCTGCTGCTACTGCTCCCATCGTCAAAACCTCCTTTTTCAGTCTGCCTTGATCTGATGATATCCTTTTTTACCTTTTTTGATCAGGATAACACCGTCTGCATCAAAATCTGCTGTGGTGTAAACTTTTGCAAAATCAGTAACTTTTTCCTCATTTACAGTGACACCGCCCTGGGTGATCAGACGTCTTGCTTCGGAACGGTTCTTGGCAAGCTTGGTATCTACCAGAAGGGTAATCAGGTCTTTTCCTGCATCCAGTTCTTCTTTCGGGTAGGAAGTGGTGGGCACGTCCTCGGTCTTTCCGCCGTGTACAAACAAGGCTCTGGCAGCTTCCTGTGCTTTCTTGGCTTCTTCTTCGCCGTGTACGATCTTGGTAATCTCGTATGCCAGAACTTCTTTTGCGTGGTTGATCTCTGCACCTTCTAAGGCTCCTAAGCGGCGTACCTCATCCATAGGCAGGAAGGTTAAAAGTGCCAGGCACTCTTCTACCTTGACATCTTCAATATTTCTCCAGTACTGATAGAACTCATACGGGGAAGTCTTTTCCGGATCAAGCCATACAGCACCTTTCATGGTCTTGCCCATCTTGATACCTTCGCTGGTGGTCAACAGTTTGAAGGTCAGGCCATATGCTGGTTTCTGCTCTTTTCTGCGGATCAGCTCAACGCCGCCGATGATGTTGGACCACTGGTCATTTCCACCCATTTCCAGCTTGCAGTCATACAGCTGATGCAGTTTCCAGAAGTCATAGGACTGCATAATCATATAGTTGAACTCGAAGAAAGTCAGACCTCTCTCCATACGCTGTTTGTAGCACTCAGCCGTCAGCATACGGTTTACAGAGAAATGCACACCAATCTCTCTCAGCATCTGCACATAATTCAAGTCCAGCAGCCAGTTGGCATTGTTCTCCACAATGGCTTTTCCATCACTGAAATCGATGAATCTGGAAAGCTGCTCGTAGAACCGCTTTGCATTGTGGTCAATGGTCTCCTTGGTCATCATGGTACGCATATCTGATTTTCCGCTGGGGTCGCCGATCATGGTGGTACCGCCCCCAAGCAGGGCGATGGGCCGGTGTCCGGCATTCTGCATATGCTTCATAGCCATAATGGTCAGAAAATGTCCTGCTGTCAGGCTGTCTGCTGTGGCATCAAATCCAATATAAAATGTCACTTTTTCTTTTCCGAGCATTTCCCGGATCTCGTCTTCGTTGGTCGCCTGTTCAATAAATCCGCGCTCCAACAGTATGTCATATACATTTGTTGACATCGTCTTTCCTCCTATATCGACTGCGCAGGGCGCAGTCAAAACTACTGCCATTTACTATAGCATATGGATTTCGTATTTTCAACCCTTTCGTTTTTTTATACTCCAGGATCTGTAATCAGCCCGTCTCCATCTGCCGCACTGGTGGCCAAGCGGTCACACCGCTCGTTTTCCGGATGTCCGTCATGGCCTTTTACCCAGATAAAGGTTACCTCATGGGGCTCTTTGGCTTTTAGCAGGCGTTTCCATAAGTCTATATTTTTCACCGGCTCATTTTTTCCCCGTTTCCAGCCTTTTCGGATCCATCCCTCGATCCAGTGCTGGTTAAAGGCATCCGTCAGATATTTGGAATCCGAATACAATTCTACGATGCAGGGCCGAAGCAGTGCCTCCAGACCTGTAATAGCAGCCATCAGCTCCATCCGGTTGTTGGTGGTGCGCACATAACCCTGGCTGTATTCCCGTTCATGCACTTCTCCTTTGGTATCCACATACCGCAGAATGGTTCCATATCCGCCCGGTCCGTCCGGATTGCCCCTGGCAGCGCCATCTGTAAAAATTTTTACAAGCATAGTCTTCCCTTTCTTTTTCTATTTACGTCCAGTTTCCGGTTTCCAGAAAATGTTCCGCCCGCTCCTCAGCTTTTTCAATCACTGCATCCGGATAGCCCATCACATGAAGCAGACGGATGGCGTTTCTGGATGTGGCCCTGCCTTTCCGTAAACTATAATCAAACAAAACTTCATCTTCTTTGACTTCTTCCTGGAAATGGAAATTTTCATATTCTTTTTCCAGGATGTAAGTCAGCTCAATGTCATGGGTTGCCGCAAAGCAGAGGCTGTCCGGCCTGCACATGCTTTTTAAAATCTGGGAAGATGCGGCAATCCGTTCCACGGTATTGGTTCCCCGCAGCACTTCATCCACAAATGTCAGCACGTGGCATCCTTTTCCCAGTGCATCCAGCACCCGTTTTAAGGAGCGGATCTCTACAATATAATAACTTTCTTTTCTGGTCAGGTCATCCCGCAGAGCCATGGAAGAATACACCTGGAAGAAGCTGGTTTCAAAGGAATCCGCCATGCAGGTATACACCGTCTGGGCCAGAATGGCATTGACCGCCACCGTCTTTAAAAAGGTGGATTTTCCGGATGCATTGGAACCAGTCAGAAGTACGCCCCTGGATACATGAAGAGAATTTTTCACCGGTTCTTGAATCAATGGATGGTACAGATTTTCTGCCTGGATTTCTGCTCTATCAGAAAATTTTGGTGTGCAGTGTTCCGGCATCATGGTTCGAAAAGAGGCCAGTGCTGTAGCACATTCCAGCATTCCCATG
This sequence comes from uncultured bacterium, assembly GCA_905214955.1. GTDB lineage: Bacteria > Bacillota > Clostridia > Lachnospirales > Lachnospiraceae > Limivivens. The sequence goes on along the minus strand of CAJMON010000015.1, from coordinate 4,061 downwards.
TTTTCCGTAAGCTCTTCAAAGGCATCCAGATTTTTCTGGATCTCCCTGATCAAGCCGGAAAACTGGATCAGATCCAGATGAAAGGTAAAATTCACATAATCCAGCAGCATTTTCTCCAGACCGCCGCTTAAATTGTCGGTACCGGATCCTGCCATGACAAAAAAGGTGTGATGTTTGAATCCATCCAGACGTTTTCTGGCTGTTTTCATTTTTTCTACGTACTCTGCACCGGGTCCCAGTTCCATATTTTCCAGCTTTTCTGCATTTTTCAGAACATGCAGCAGATAGGCGCAGGACATAATGTAAGGTTCGATTTTCCGCTTTTTCTTATAATAATCTCCCCATGCAAAAGCCATCACTGCAATCAGAGAGGGCACTGCCGCTTCCGGTTTAATAAAAATACCTCCCACACACAGGGCAATACCTGCCGTCCAGATGAGTTCCTTCCATACTGGAGATGGTTCCTGGTCTGCCAGATTGTAAATATAGTCGTACATAGAACGCCGTCCGCTTTTTCCCACGTTTGCGAAGAAAAATTCCAGTTTTTCCCGCTGCTTGGAGTGTGTTTCAAAAAAACGAATCAGCTGATCCCTGCGTTTTAACTCTTCTTCGGAAAAACAGGGCGTGCGCAAAAGGGCATACAGACAGCTTTCTCCCACACTGGACCAGGTATGATTCAGAAGCATGAAAATTTTGTCCATCTCCAGATCATTCCAGGTGATATCATCCAGAGTAAATGTTTCCTGATTCTTTCTGCGCAGCCGGAAATAATGGCTGATGGCCTCAAATTCATCGTATTCGTATTCTCGCTCCGGCCATTTTCCGTAAGTATTTCGGATCTTCCGGTAAAGCCACTGGTTTCTCTTGGCCTTCTGATATAAAATCACTCCAGCCGCGCCTGCCAGAAAAACCGCCACAAGCGCCGCAAGCATCAACTGTTCTTCCATAATCTACTCCTTCCTGCAAATCCCTCCAGCTGAAAACTCCCCTCTGAAATCACTTTCAGAAGGGAGCCTGTCACCAATTTTTTTCAAAAATCAGCCGCACATTTTGTAAATGGTATACAGCAGTTCTTCGGACTCATCCCATCCAAGGCAGGGATCTGTAATGGATTTTCCATAGACATGATTTTCAACGCCGATCTTCTGGCTTCCCGGTTCCAGGTAGCTCTCGATCATCACGCCTTTTACCAGTTTCTTCAGATCATCGTTAAGATTTCTGCTGTGCAGAACTTCTTTTACAATACGGATCTGCTCCAGATACTGTTTGTTTGAATTGGAGTGGTTTGCATCCACGATCACTGCCGGATTCTTCAGATTCCGCTCTTCATATTTTTCCTGGAGCAGTTTCAGGTCTTCATAGTGGTAGTTAGGAATGCAGTTGCCATGTTTGTTCACTGCGCCGCGCAGTACTGCATGGGTCAGCGGGTTTCCTGTGGTATCTACTTCCCAGTTCCGATAGATGAAGTTATGAGGATGCTGTGCAGCATAAATAGAATTCAGCATAACGGAAAAATCGCCGCTGGTGGGGTTTTTCATACCAGCCGGTACGTCCATGCCGCTGACTACCAGGCGGTGCTGCTGATCCTCTACAGAACGGGCTCCGATGGCTACGTAGGAGAGAATATCAGAAAGATAACGCCAGTTTTCCGGATACAGCATCTCATCTGCTGCAGTCAGTCCAGTCTCTTCAATGGCACGCAGATGCAGCTTGCGGATAGCAATCAGTCCAGCCAGCACGTCCGGTTTCTTTTCCGGATCTGGCTGATGCAGCAATCCTTTGTAGCCTTCTCCTGTGGTTCTTGGTTTATTTGTATAAATTCTCGGGATTAAAAGCAGGCGGTCTCCCACTTTATCCTGAACTTTGGCCAGTCTTCCAATATATTCGCAGACTGCATCTGCATTGTCTGCAGAACAGGGACCGATAATTACCAGAAATTTATCGGACTCGCCTTCGAAGATTTTCTGAATCTGAGCATCACGCTCTTCCTTAATCTTTGCCACACGCTCGGATACGGGATACTGTGCCCGGATCTCTGCCGGTGTAGGCAGTTTTGTGATAAAATTAAATCCCATATGTTTTCTCCTCATGTTTTTGTCAGACAGGTCTTTGATATCCCATCTCCTCATAACATTTTTATTATAGCATCATTTCTTCTTTATTTGCAATGGATTTTGAAATTTATGGTTTTTTTTTCGAATTTTCTATGGTAAGATGAGAATACCAGGCTCAAAAAGCTGTTCGCGCCTGCACGATAAAGTTTTTGATCCTGGGACTCGCCAAACATGAAGAAAGAGCTATTTACAAAGTAAATCTCTTAAAATTACAAAAGATTTGGAAGTGAAAAATTTGAACAGTGAACAGAAACCTTATTTTCCCATGTTTGTAGATTTAACTGAAAAGAAAGTCGTGGTGGTCGGGGCCGGCACCATTGCCAAGCGCCGTATCCGCACCCTTCTGGATTTTACCAATCACCTGGTGGTCATCGCCCCGGAAGTAAACCGTGAGCTTCTGGAGTTAGAAGAAGCAGGCCGCCTGACTATCCTGCGAAAAAAATATGAGAGGGATGATATTTACGATGCAGATATGGTCATTGCCGCTACCAATGATTTTCAGACAAACAATGACATCTACAATGTCTGTAAATGCACCGGCATCACCGTAAACGTGTGCAGTGATAAAAACAAATGTGATTTTTATTTTCCAGGAATTGCTAAAAAAGACAATCTGGTGGCCGGTGTCACCGCCAGCGGCAGCAACCACCGTGCAGCAAAAGAAGCCATCGAAAAAATCCGTGATATTCTCTAAGAATACCGCGGATTTTCTGTCTCTTTCTGCTGTCAAATGTTTTGCGCATGCCTGAAAAATGCTTTCTCTAAGATGTACGTCACACTTTATGGGAATTTTTGCCTGAATGAGGGCGGCGCAGCGGGCTGCGTCAACCGAATGAAGGCGAAATCTCCCGCAAAGTGGGGTGTACAGATTGCGGGAATGATTTTTCAGGCACGCTCTAGCCTCTTGGATGGGCTTTGCGGTACACCTGCCGCATATGATCCATATTCAGATGAACATACATCTGCGTCGTAGCAATGTCCGCATGTCCCAGCATCTCCTGAACTGCTTTTAAATCTGCCCCATTCTGCACCAGATGTGCCGCAAAGGAATGGCGCAGCGTATGAGGGGTAATGTCCTCCTGAATCCCTGCTTTTTTTGCATACTGTTTGATAAGCTTCCAGAATCCTTGTCTGCTCATGGATTTTCCAGAACAATTCACAAACACATACTCGCTCTCCTCTTCTTTCAGAAGAATCTGTCTGGACTCTCTGTAATACCGCTCCAGCGCTTCACTGGCTGCATGGCCAAAGGGAATCACCCGTTCTTTTCCTTCATCCCGACAGACAATGTAACCCATGTTCCGGTTGATGTCCTGATTTTTCATGTTTACCAGCTCTGTCACCCGCAGGCCTGTGGCATAAAGAAGCTCCAGCATGGCTTTATCCCTGATGCCCTTTGGGCTATCCTGGCTTGGCTGCTCTAAAAGGCGCACAGTGTCATCTTCCGAAAGAATCCCCGGCATTTTCTTTTCAATATGAGGTGCCTTGATGTTCTGCGTTGGATCTGTCTCCACAATGTGCTTTCCAAAGGCATAATGAAAAAAGGCTTTCATGGAAGCAACATTTCTGGATACCGTAGCGGTAGTAAATCCAAGTTTCTCCAAATACAGCATATAGGAATTTAAAGACGTCCCTGTGACATCTTTCACATCTGAAATCCCCTTATTTTCTAAAAATGTAATCATTCTTCTGACATCCCGCTGATAAGACATCACCGTGCTGGCGGAAGAATGACGTTCCTTTTCCATATAATCCACAAATGCAGGAAATGTTTGTTCCATATGCTGCTCCTTAACTAATACATCCTGGTGTCCGGTTTTTGACCCTGATATTCTCAATATTATCTATTATAATCACTTTTTTCGACAAAATCAAACAGCATTTTCACGAATTTTTGTAATTTTTCCAGATACCAGATTTCGCGAAATTATTTTTTTACAGCACTAT